>CAZSNC010000001.1:0-117095 GCA_964608405.1 uncultured Gammaproteobacteria bacterium
AACCGAATCTGAAATAAGAAGGTTGTGGCCAAATGCAATTCATGTTAACACCTTAAAAGAATTAAGGTCCGGTCAATTAGAACCAGGATTCCCCTATTGTACCCGTCTAAGAACAAAGGAGTTGGGTAATCGCGGTTTTTATGAAGTCGGCTGGGTCGGAAACTGCCCAAATCAACTTCCGGACGGAAGTTGTAAACATCACGCCGAAAGGGAACACGCTGCAAGAAACTTTATTTACGGATCAAAAGAGTGCAACAAAGTAAGAATTTCGTATGGTCTGCCTCCTGTATTTGTCGAACCTGTCGAATAACCTCCTCCAATGGCATGATATAATGAGGTATAAACACAAAATTTTCTACCGAGGAATTGATCAAAGTCTTTCAAAAAAAAGGGGGGCGTGTTGATAAATATTACCTTTGCAATTGGAATAAAAACAAACATGCCGTAGTTTACCTTAAGGGTTGGTTCGGAGGAAAAAATATCCGCGAAGCAATTATGAAAGCACTTGTTTAGGTTTCCTTCATGAAAAGATTTGGAATTATTCTCATTTTCACAGTTATCTTTTCCTTAGTCGGGTATTTCGGAATGGGTTTTATCGACAGGAATTTCATTCACAAAAGCCAAGTCCTTTCCGATTCGACAGTAGCTACTCCTTCTTCTTTACCTCCATCCCAAACGGCAACACCAATTCCCAGTCCGACATCTACTCCACTTCCTTCGGTAACAGCAAAACCCAAACCCACAAATACACCCACACCGGTTCCCCAACCCGAGGTTACGTCTTCCCAAATTCACCAATTTATGGAAAGATTCGCCAATCAATACGCAGTTGATGTTAACGTATTAAGATACATCGCAGTATGCGAATCCGGATTTAACCCTCTCGCAGTCAATGGTCCTTATGCCGGACTTTATCAATTCAACACAACAACTTGGAGAAACAACAGAAAATTGATGGGTGAAGATACAAATCCCGATCTTCGCTTTAACGCTGAAGAAGCAGTGCAAACAGCAGCCTTTTTAATCTCTCATGGAAAGAAAAGTCTCTGGCCCAACTGCTATCCCTAAACTTTTTGGGCCTGATCTTTTGACAAATTGGCAAAAAAAATTAAAGGCCAGTTGCTCAACCAGCCTTTAATTGATCAGTTGTTTTTTATAACATTTCATTTTTTTCTCATATGTGACGATATTAATACAATTTACTGAAAACAATCTGTAATATTAATTACAAACTAAAACGAAAGATACGGAAGGTTGATCTCGTCTCCTAAGTTAGCTTTTTCGGAAAGTTTTTTCAAATCCAAGACAATGGTTTTTTTTCCTTTTCTTGATATGAATTTAGCGTTTTCAAGTATTTTAATCTGGATACTCGCAGTTTCGCGGGTTATCCCCGACAAATCCGCAACATCCTGATGAGTAATAGGGATATCGATGTTCAATTGCCCCCTCTCCTCTTTTCCAAATCTTCCAAGTAACATTAAAAACGTCGAGGCAACTTTTTGCATTGCAGATCCTTTAATAAGGAAAAAACTCCTCACCAAATACCCTTCGAGTCCTGAAGAAAACTTTTTAATGAGTATGTTCTTAAAATCAATGTCCCGATCCAAGAACTCCAAGGCTTCCCTAATTGGTGCAATGTTAATCTCAACATCGGTAAATGCTTGAAAATCATATACTATTTCCTTACCTGCCAATATTGTACTCAACGGGAAAAAAGAGGAGGGTTTTAATAGATTAATTGTTAATTCACTCCCTTTCTCGTCAATGTAAAAAGATCTGACAATCCCTGACTTCACGAAAAATACCGATTTTATCTCACTTCCGGAAGATATAATCGTATCTTTTTTCGAATATTTTTTTAACGGATATTTCTTAAAGAAATTATCAATTGAAATTAGGTCTTCATTCATAATATCCCATTATGGTAGCATTAACTGAGAACAAAAGAAAAAATATGGCGGACATTATGAACAACTACAAAGTAAATAGATTCCTAAGAAAGTATGGTCCCCACTTTATTGCGGCAGTTATCCTTCTTCTAATTTCCTTTTTCGATAAGCCCCTGGCGGGTATTCTTCTTATAATGTATATCGCCGTTACTGTCATCTTCACACTAAACTGGTAAGCCCCATCAACATAAAGACACTATATAAGTAAGAAAGATTTCGTTTAATAAACAATCGTCTATTAGTAAAAATTATTTTATTAATATTTTTTTAAGCAAAGAAACCTTTATACCAAAAATGCTACCAATGCTACCAAAATCATAAAAAAGGCCGTAAAAGAAAAGAACATTGCCAGGTAAAAAGCTTCTTCACCTCCTGTTCCTAACATAGAATACAAAGGGCAGAAAATAAATAAAAGAATATCAATAATTGAGAGGATCTGTAGTTTATATTACAGATTTTACATTTTCAAGTGTTAGAATTAACAATAATGTTTACACTTCCAAAATTGGATTATGGATATGATGCACTGGAGCCCTATATCGATAGGTTGACCATGGAAATTCATCACACCAAACACCACCAAGCATATACAAACAATCTTAACGATACATTAAGAGATTATCCCGACCTGCAAACAATGAATATCGAAGATATATTAAGAAATGTTTCGGTTATTCCCGAAAATATTAGAGGTAAAGTTGTTAACAATGGTGGTGGGTATCACAACCATAATCTTTTCTGGAAATATATGGGTCTGAAAAAAACCACACCGTCCAATTCCTTTCAGGAACTAATCGATTCCACATTCGGAAGTGTGGATATTCTTAAAGAGAAATTTTCAACCGCTGCCATAAACCACTTTGGAAGTGGATGGGCATGGTTGGTTTTGGACAATAATTCCCTGAAAATATTAAGTACACCAAATCAAAACAATCCCATCTCGAACGGAAAAACCCCAATATTCGGAATTGACGTTTGGGAACATGCATATTACTTGAAATATCAAAACAAAAGATCCGATTACATCAATGCATGGTGGAATGTTGTAAATTGGGATTATATATCTTCAGATTTTGAAAGATTTACAAATTCGTAACATTTTTTGCTTACTAGGGTATAATACCTTTGATGACAAAAATTTCCAGGGAACGGTTCCTAAGATTGTCGGCAGCAGTAACTGCTGCCCTTGTAGTAGGCTCTTGTAGTAAAACACCCCAGGAAGCAGAGGATTCTCTCGAAAAAACCACCAATTGGCTTGATAATATGGCAGATGCGCTCGGCTCAACAGAAACTACCGTAGCAACAAAAATTCAAACTCCAACACCCGAGGGAGCGACAATCACACCAAAACCGTCAAATACACCCGAAATCCCCACACCCTCATTTGATTTGGAAGACAATGAAAATCTGCAAAAGATCCGGGAAACCAACAGTGGAGAAATAATCAGCCTTAAGAAACTCAAGGTATCATATGTTGTAAAAATTCCGCGACCTCTTGTTCCCGATGCAGTATATGCGGTAGGGGCTATAGAAAAAAACGGTGAGGAAAAAGGAGTTGTGATAATTGAAAACTTTGATTGTGGGTTGGAGAACCTTCAAAAGGCAAATAAACTTGGTGATCCGCTTGGTTCAGATAAAACACCTGCCGTAAGCGGTCTTTGGAAGCCAAATACGCGATTTGATGAAATCGGTGGAAAAATGTTCGTCGAGTCTTCAGTTGGCACAATTGCCGTTGTAACGGGAACATCCTACCGATTGGACGAAAACGAAACGGCCATCGAATGCCCTAAAAATTCCATTTTTAGGGGCACTGGAGATTTACCGGAAAAGCTGGCACGCGAAGCGGGTAAAATTATCAGAGATGTCATCGAAGGATTTAAAGAAGGTTACTTTGAGGAAAATTAATAAATATTTCCCGCTTCCCCGTCCACAAAACAATCCGTATTTATTAAAACCCCACCAGGTGCTAAATTTATAGTATGCCTGCCACTCCAAAAGAACCCATTGCATTTTTCAGTGCCGAATTTGCCATCGACAGCGACCTTCCCACCTATTCGGGCGGATTGGGAGTATTGGCAGCAGATATTATTAGTGAGGCTGCGGATCAAAATATTCCGATGATAGGAATAGGAATACTTTATAAAGGTAAAGAATTTGTCCAGCATATCACAGGAAACGGACAGGAAGAAAAACGCGATTCTCAATTCGACCATGACACATCCTTTTTAAGACAAACGACTGTTAACGGAAGACCTGTAATTCTGAAAATGCAATTTGGCGATGAAATCGTCTCGATCAAGGCGTATCACACAAGGCTCGGTGATAATGTCACCTTATATTTTCTTTCAACGGATATCGACGGAAACCCGCCCGAGTGGATTTCCGACATGGATGCTCTTTACCACGGTGACACAAACTCGCAAATCAGACAGCAAATAATATTAGGAGTTGGCGGTATAAGACTCCTCAGAGAGCTGGGGATTAATCCAAACGTCTATCACATAAACGAAGGAAGGCCGGGCTTTATTATCTGGGAACTTACAAGAAATATTATGGATAAGGAAAAAATAGACTTTGACGATGCCTGGAAAAAAGCAAAAGAAAAAATTGTATATACCAACCACACTTTAGTACGTGCCGGAAATTTGGAGTATCCCGCCGAGTCCATCACAAACTGGGCAAAGCATTTTTCACCCACCCTTGGAGTAAATACCCAAGCTTTAATTAAAGACGGACTGATCAATCACCAAACATTTAGTATCACTTTATTTGCTTTAAATATTTCCCGGACAAAAAATGCCGTAAGTAAAGTACATTTTGAAAATTCCAAAAAAGAGTGGCCAAATTTCGAGTGGAAATATGTTACAAACGGAGTATATCTTCCAAGATGGCAGGATAGCGATTTCAGAAAAGAAAATATAAGCGATAGGGAAATGTGGGATCTTCACATGTCAAAAAAACACGAATTGGCAAAAACCGTACTTGAAAGAACAGGGATCGGATATGATCCAAACAAACTTATTATTACCTGGTCGAGAAGACTTGCCGATTACAAACAACCAAGAGTGATCTTTACCGACCTTGTCAGGCTTAAAAAAATAATCCAAAACCAGGACCGGCCTGTCCAGATTCTGTATTCCGGCAATTCCCACTCCGCTGATCCTAACGCAAAGGGGATTATTGAAGAAATCATTAAAATTATGTCCACAACCCTGGCGGGAAGTGCCATATTCATTCCCAACTACAATGTATCTCTTGCCAACCACTTAACATCTGGTTCTGATATTTGGCTAAACACTCCACAGGGAAATCTTGAAGCAAGTGGAACATCGGGAATGAAAGCAATTTCAAACGGTGTTTTAAACTGTACCGTTTTGGACGGGTGGACGTACGAAGCCGACTGGACAGACACGGGTTGGGTACTTGATGCGGGCAATGTTGCACAGGATTTTTATAACAAACTGGAAATGGAAATCGCACCTCTTTATTTTGAGAGAGATAAAAATGGATTACCCATCAGGTGGATTACCAGAATGAGAAGATCCATTTCTCTTGCAAAGAATTTTTCGACAGAGAGAGTGCTTTCGGAATATTGTAAAAAGATTTACAAATTACTTTAAATACGCTTTCACTTTCGTCACCACTTCTTCCGGGGTCTGCATTGCCTTAATTAAATAATCCAATGCCCCAAGTTTTAATACCTTATTTTTCTCCTCCGTTTCGGCCAAATTAGTAAGTGCAATTACTTTTGTAATCTTTCCCTTTTCGTCTCCCCTCAGTTTTGCTAAAAGCTCGGAACCGGAAAGTCTCGGAAGCATCAAGTCAAGAAGGATTATATCTATTTTTTCCTGCAAAGCCATTTTAAGACCGTCCTCACCATTAAGAGCAGTATATACATTGAAACCTTCAAATTTAAACTTTTCCGAATACATCTTGCTCAACACCGGATCATCCTCAACAATCAATATCGTAGGAATTTTTTTTAAATCCACCTGATCGGCTTCTTTTACCGAAGTATCATCATTTTGCATATAGTTCATAATAAAGCAAAAAGTTGCTCTTGTTAAGAGAACATTCAGGAAATATAATACTATTATTGGTATGAAAAAGGTATCAAAACTGCTTTTGTTTTTCTTCCTGCTTTTTTTTGGTTATAAAATTACTTCCGCGTCAGAAGGAACATTCGAACTTCGCAGTACCGATGTAAACAAATACAAATGTTTTGCAGCTTCACTGCAAATGCAAAATCTAACATATAAAGTGCTTATTTCCTGCAGAAATATCATATTCCCCGTCGACGATACAATCTATACCTACGTTTTGTGGGCCAACCCTAAAGACGGAGGAAATGTGCTTAAACTCGGATCGATAGGCCTCGGAAGAGGTGAATATTCCGTTAAAAGTGCATTTACGTCCCTTTTTATTACCGCAGAACAAAACGGCGCAGTTAAAGCTCCAGCCGGAAAAGTTGTCATGAGAGGCAGTATTAAACCTGTTACATTTCTCGAGAAAGAGATAACCGTTACACCGGGGAGCGATACGGACAAGAACCAAGAAAGTGAAGAAGCAGTTGAACCAACACCAACAAAATCATCCGTTAGAGACAGACTTTTGACAGGTATTAAAAGGGCCGGATTGGCATCGGGTTTAGCACTGGTTGCAATCTTGGGACTGGTTTTTGTCCTCACAAGACCGAAATAAAGCATCTCACCATACAATAAGATAAAAAGGTAATTGGTATAAAGAAAGGGTCTCAAGATGTATATTTTCTAACAATTTCAACAACTTGCCCTGGAGTGTAGTCGGATTTTACTAAATAATCTTTTGCACCATATCCCAAAACCGTTTGTTCATCGCTTTTGCCACTGAGATTTGTTAGTGCAATAACCGGTAGGTTCTTCCCTTTCTCATCCTGCCGCAAACGTGCCAAAAGATCAACTCCGGAGAGTTTGGGAATTAAAATATCCAAAAGCATCAAATCAACTTTCTGGGTTAATGCCATATTAAGTCCCTGTAAACCGTCTTCAGCATGTAGGACATTAAAGCCCTCAATTGACAGCTTTTCTTTATAAATACCCGCTATAAACGGATCGTCTTCAATCAGAAGTATCGTCTTCTTATCCTCTTGGGGATTTGCCGCATTTGAGGCCTGTTGGTTTACAGCATCGTCTGTCATACAACTTTCATTATATCTTCTTTATTACCGGCAACTCAAACCAGAAGTTACTTCCTTTGCTAATCTCGGATTTTAAATCAATCTTTCCACCAAACTCCTCAATTAGAAGTTTTGTTATATAAAGCCCTAAACCTGTTCCAAACGTTTTTCCCGAAGTAGACTCGGCACGATAAAATTTTTGAAAAAGTTTGGTTTGTTCTTCTTTTGATATTCCTGGACCGGTATCAACAACCTCCACCCTAATCCAACCGGTTTGTGGGCAAGACATTTTAATTTTTACCTCCCCTTTCTCGGTATATTTAATTGCATTACTTACAAGATTTCCAATTACTTCCCTAATTCTATCCGGGTCCACCTTTACATTGTCATCCAAAGCATTAGGAACATCAAGTTTAAAATCCAAACCCTTTCTCTCTGCCTCAACACGAGACGAATTAAAAACTTCCTGGACGGCTTTTATAAGATTTGTTTCCTCTATCTGATAGACAATCCTTCCCTCTTCAATCCTTGTTACATTAAGCATATTGTTTACCAACCTCACCAGCCTTTCAGTCACCGACATAGAGTCTGCCAAATACTGCCGTGCTTTCTCGGGAATATCTCCCGTATCTCCCTCAATAATCATCGATATATAACCCTTAATTGCCGTTAACGGAGAACGGAGCTCGTGTGCAGCCATAGAAACGAATTCGTCCTTTTGTTTATCCAACTCCTCAAGTTTCTTGTTTAAAATCTGTAACTGTTCTTTCTGTTTTACTTCGCGCATTACACTCCTTATCAGCAATATTCCCACTATCAAAAGCAATACAAAAACACCACTTCTAAACAATATGTCTCTGAGAGAAGAAGATAATATTATTTCGGCAAAAGATAGTATTATTAATATCATCGTAACCACTTCCGTCCCAAATATTTTAATGTCTAATAGTTCGTGCCTCGAAATCGCATAAAATGTAAATAGAACAAACGGAAGCATGAATATGCCACTTAAAGGAACAAAACTTGAATCTCCAAACAGGGTTGTTGAAAAAAAATTAAAAACCAGTATTAAACCAAACATCAATAGAACACCAAGTAATAAAAAAACAAATTGAAGCTTTTCAGTACCTTTGGTTCTAAAAATTCTTTTAAATAAAATAAACAATCCAGCCAAAACAGAGGAAACTGCAACTACAGCAAATAATCCCATACCTGCAGCAGGAACCGGTTGAGGAGTACTTCCTTCTTTTATAATTACATCTGAATACATCAACGGTGTTAAGGTGGTTGCCGATACCAATAACACTAAAGGTAAATAAAAATATTTTATCCACTTAGGAAATACAAATTTATCTTTAGGAAATATATAAGTTAATAAAAAGAACACCGCTGCCTGATAAACAGCAAAAAACATCACCAACCGCACCGCAAGTGCACCAAACACAGGATCAGAAAGTTTGTAGCTTATATAATTAGCCACCCCCCATAATGAACTGGCTAAAGTAAATAAAAGAAACAATCTGTTGGTTACGCTCTTATGATTGTTAAAAAATACGACAAAGCCTAATATCGTTATCGCTGCGATCGAAACCCCCAAAACCAACAAATCAAGATTTAAAACAGACATCACCTTTATTTATAGCATTTCTAGAATCTTTCTACCATTCCACTTTATCTATGGGGGTCAATTCCAATCCATTTCTGCTTTCCTCCGCACCTAAAATATTCGGGGAACTCGTAAGGCCACATTCTGATTACGGGTTCTTGTCTTTTCTTTAATGCCCGATAATTTGAAGAGTACTCGGAATTTTCGTCAAGAAGGTGGTTGATTATTTCTGTTTTTATCTTATCCACAAGATCTGAGTTACTTATTACGTTTTTCTTTAGTTCAATATTAATTTCTAAAAACTGATTCTGATTGTTATTGTATTTAATCATCATTGTGAACTTTGATGTAATATATTTTTCAAACATTGTCTGTTGTAGAGCATGCCTAACCGTATCCGGAAAAATATTGGCCCCATACAGTTTTACTACGAAGTCTTTTCTCTCGTATAAATACACAAACGGTAATTTCCAAGTAACCAATTTTCTTCGAGAAATCTCCTTTTCTAAATCTATTCCGCTACCTATTAACTTACGAACGGTATCACCATAATTTAATATTCCACCGTAATCTTTGAGGTTGTATCTGACAAAAGGTAAACCACTATAGCCCGAACACATTAGTGTACTATCCTCCTCTTCAAAAAAGAATAATTCGGGAATGTATTGGGTCAACGTTGGTAATCTATTCGATTCCGGAAATAGTGCTAAAAGAGACTTCGGATTATTATTTGTTAGTTTTCTGATAAGGATTGTTAAAGGTGTCTCGTGTGCCATAGTACCCATATCAGCAGTACCATAATGGTTTAACGATCCGTAAAAGTAATTTTTGACTTTTGAATAATGATATATATAGTTTCTAAACTCTTCCGAAAACCCCTCTGCCGAAAAAACAAATCCCAAATTATATTTTCCCCAATTTATACCTAACAAAGTTCCTTCATCAATTATGTCTTTAACAAACGGTGGGTATCCTCCAATTATAACTTGATCAAATTTGTTACCAAGTATTTTAATCGCCTTGATAATCTCATCTTTAAATATACCGGGTGTGTAAACAGTTAGGGGATATTTTCCGCTTTCCGCAACTATTCTTATTGCCTCATACGTAAACAGTCCCCCAATCCATGCACCCATAGCAAAACAATCCAAATACAATGTAGATTTTTTGTGAATTTGAAAATTATTACGTAAATACAACTCTGCTGTTAAAGCATACTGATAATCATGTTCTATTTCTCTTGGAAAATAATACGGTTGGCCTGTAGATCCTGAATTAGTAGATATCGTCCAACGCTTTTTATCAAATTTACCATCCCAACATAAATCTTGAAGGGGATATCGACATAAATAGTTGGTTTTATCAATTGTGGGGATACCTTTAAAATCTTTTATGTTATTAATCAAATCCGGATTGATTTTGTTTTTTTTCAAAAAATCTTTATAAGCAGGAACTCTTTGCGACATCAATTTGAAAAGTTTTAAGGCGCGATTTTCTCCCCTTTTTATCCAATATTCTTCGGGTTTGGTTTTTAGTTTTTTCTCGAGACTTATAACGTCTTTAAAACCATGGGGTATTTTCTGTACTTTCATCTTATTTTAACTTCTTTATTCTCGCTTGGGCAATTTTGTTCGACACCACCAAAGTGGACCTTTTACTTTTCTTACTGACTTCCAAAATTTTCTTGACTGTAGGTTTTATGCCTTTCACTTTCTTTTCTATATAATCATTATCTGCCCCGTGATTTTCATATTCTGCATAGACACTTATTAAACCACCCGAATTGACCACATAGTCAGGTGCATACAAAATCCCCATCTCGTTTAATTTATCTGATATGGTCTCGTCTTCCAATTGATTATTGGCCCCTCCCACCACAATCGAACATTTTAAAGATTTAATAGTTTTCTTGTTCAAACAACTACTTAGTGCACACGGAGAAAAAACATCAACTTTTTGTTTTAAGATCTCGTTTGCATCAACAATTTTGATGTCGGGATACTTAACCAATGCACTTTTCAGAGCAGATTTGTCAATATCGGCAATACAAATATCATGAGTATAAGGGTAAATATATTTCAGAAGTTCGCTTCCAATTTTACCTACACCTTGTATTGCAAAACTTCGACCCTCCAAATTTTCACTCCCAAAAACCTCTTTCAGACACACCTGAATAGAATAAAATAAACCTAACCCGGTAAATCTGACAGGGTCGACATTCACCCCAACAAAATAGGGGCTAAACCTACGCAATGCAATTACATCTTCCCGGCTTATTCCAACATCAGCCCCCGTTACAAAGTGTCCTCCTAAAAGATTAACTTTCTCTGCATAAGATTTTAAAAAATTCTTTCTGTCTCTGATTTTATTGCCGGAAATAATCACTGCCTTTGCTCCTCCACAATTAAGACCTGCCATAGCGGCTTTTCGTGACATTGCCTTTGAAAGTCTTAAGGAATCTATCAGTGCTTCTTCATAAGACTTGTAATTCCAAATTCTTGTCGCTCCAAACGCGGGTGTTAGTGTGCTTCCTCTATGGATAGAAACAAAACCATTTAGTCCGGTCCCACTGTCGTGGAAAAAAGTTACAAGTCGATGGTTATCAAAGTAATTATTCTTATCTATTAGGTCAATATTTGCACCCATAAGTCCTATTTATTTTTTAGAAATCGGATAGAGATATGTTCTTGAAAATTTTTCCTTGTCCTCGTTTCTCAGTATTGCTTTTATTGCCACCGTAACGGCAATTCCCCCCAAAAGAGCAGCGCTCCCTAACTGAGGCCATGAGACCAGCTCTTTTTTCCCAACCTTTTCAGCTGATTTAAGCATTCTGGGATCCACTTTGTCCGGACCTCCGACTATCTGATTTATTACAATATTTGCAAAGTCCTTTTTGCCTCGATAATTAATTAATTTTTTATCCCAATAACTCGGAGTTTTGTCGAAAATTTTATTATAAGCAAGATCGTATCTTTCAATATGTAATACTCCCCAGTCCCCATTGTCAGTGATCATAAGCACTGGCACTTTATATTTCATCGCAAGTTTTCTAATTTCAATTTTCATCTTCATTTGGTCAATCTCTTCAACTACACAGTCAATCTTTTTAGCTTTCAATAATGTTTCCAGATTTTTTGGTGATACGCCGTGAGGTAGAATTTTAACCTTGGCAAAAGGGTTGTCCTCATAAATTCTTCTGGAGGCAATTACACATTTATTTAAACCAACCTGATGTACACCTGCCCATATACGATTCAAGTTGGTTGTATCAAGTTGGTCAAAGTCGGCTATTGTAATACTCTCTGAAATACCCGCCTGGGTTAAAACATACGCAATATTACTACCAACACTCATTCCGAATACAGCAACTTTGAATTTCCGTAATAGTTGTTGTTCTTCAGAGGTAATAAGATCTTTGTTTCGGTTTGTTTTTAATATAAAATACTCTTCATTCTTAACACTCTTCACTAAGGTACAATTCCAGGGGTAGTAAATATATACATAGTCGCCTAATTTTGATTTTCGAAATTTTTTAAAAGAAGTCGATCGAAATATTGCCTTCTTGTCTTCGGGAAGATCTTGAGTATTTTCAATTATATAGAGCTCTTTTAGCTGTCTTTCAAATGCATCAATTATCTCAATATGGGGATTCTTTTTTACAAAATCTAAAAGTTCAGAATGTGTGGAAATGAAAATGGGCTTGTAAACGAACTTATTCATTTGTTACAAGTGTAGCTTACAACCTATAAGTATTCAATCCTTTACTTAGTCACACTTATAGTCCTTGTTTCTCCCGTTGCAGAAACAGTGATATGACCATTTGTGTCAACCATAATTAAATAACCTATATTTACATCCAATCCAGTCTTTGGATCTTTAGGTAAAGAAGCTGCATAATCTGGTACAAGCGATTCATCTACATCTCCCGCTCCCGCCAAATTAAAACACGAGGGATCTGTTCCGATACACGTTAGACTACTCGGAAAATTATTTGTAAGAGGATCATCGTCCGTATCGGGAAGCGTGCCGCTGTGGTCGGAGGCATACTGACGCACCATCATAAGTATTGAATTTATATCCGATTCCCTTTGTGAATCCCTTGCCCTGGCGAGCATGGTGGATGGCCTGAGAAGTGTCACCATGGTCGTTGCCAATATTCCGATAATCGATATCACCAAAAGAAGTTCGATTAATGTAAACCCTCTAACATTAGGATTTGAATTGTTATTGTTCATAATCGGATTAATAAACTATTTCAACTCTAATTCTACTACTTTTTTATCCGTTGCAATATTGACTGCTCTTTCAAGTTTTTCACGATCAATCTTTAGTTCAACTTCTGTAAATTGAGCTCCGATATCGGCAGATGATGCAATCGATCCAAAAATAACTTTAAATACAAATATTACAAACGACGATACAACGATCATCACAAATACGAACAATAAGTAAAATTTATCTGGTTTTGGCAAGTTTATCCGAGACATATAAAAAACCTCCGTATTTAAAATTGACAGTTTTTGTATCTATCAATTTTATTTCGATATCCACAGCTCTTACCAAGTATGGTAGCTTTTGGAATTCCTGTAAAGAAAGGTTAATGTTTTCCCAGGATCCCTCGAACTCTACAATAAACGGAATTCCATAGGCCCCCGTTTTATCCTTGACTGCATCCTGTCCTACCAACGAGAAGTTTTTTACCTTCCCCTCGGCTTTCAGTACTTCAATACTCTCTATAAAATCAATCAATCCATCCTCTTCGGGATAATAACTGTTAAGCTTGTCAACTTTTTCTTTCGTCGGTGCATATTCCAAACCCGTTACATCGATCTTTTTGCTTTCAATAACTTTTTGAACTTCACTCCTTGCGGTATTTAACTCGGTCGCTTTTTTCGGAAGATTTACAATCAGAAAAACTGATAAACCAATCAATATTAAATTGATAACAAAAAGAAAAATAAAGGATTTAACCTGAATTCCTGTATTACCCGTTTTTATCAAATCGGGCTTATCCTCCACTGGACCTTCGTCATTTTTCGGCATTTCCTTTATCTTCTCTTCTTTTGCTTTTACAACTTCTTTCTTCTCCATATTATTTTTTTGTCGTATCGGGAAGTAATTTTGAATACATAAACGACATATCAAACTCAATATTTTCCCCCTGCTCAAAACTTGTAAGTGGCAGCACTACTTTTTGAAAGTCTCCTCCTTCTTCAATTTTCTTTTTGAAATTAAATAGATCGTCTCTATTTGATGCCAAACCGCTGATGGTTATCGATCCTTTTTCTAAATTGATGTTATACGATAATATTGCAATATTATCGGACTTCTTTTGATTGATGAGGTTTAGAACATCCTGTGGATAATAACTTACAGAATTTATTTTTATGGTTTTATCGGATAAAGTATTGATATTTTTTATTTCCGACGAAGCTGTTTTGCTTTTTTGATATGAAGAATCGGCAACACCACTTTTACCTTTATATGCCGACAGCTCCCGAAGCATGTAAAAATAAGACCCTGTAAGTGCCATAAGACAACCTACAAAAATTAATGCAACCATTAACATCAACCCCCAAATTTGTGCATTTAGTCTTTTATTTTTATATTTCTGTATCACTTCGGGAGGAAGAAGGTTAATCGTTTTCGAACTCTTCGGATCCAAGATACTTTTATTTTGTAAAGAAATCGGAATTAGGTATTTTTGAATATCTCCCGCCGACATATTTGCAATTTTTATCTCCAATCTCACCAAAGGTATCTTTACATTCGTAGACAACTCCTGAATAAAACCGTTATCGGTCGGCATACCGCCAATATATATTTTGGATACCTCCTGGTCCTCAAAGTGTCTTAGGATTCTTAAAATTGTCGATACTAATAATTTTGAGGAGGTGTCAATTGCCATTACGGAGCTTGTAAATATCTCAGACCCTTTTGAGAGAATCAAAACAATCTCGTCAAGCGAAAAATAAACAACAAGTTTGATGTCCGAATTTTCTCCTGCGGCTCTTACCAAAGAAATTGAAGGTGTCTCAACTACCAATGGAAATAAACCAGCCATGTCCACCGCAGAAATATACCCACGCAGGATTTTTTCTCCAACCGCAACGGCCATAACCCTGTATTCCATCAAGTTTTCACCAATAATCTTCCAATCGAGAATCATTTCCTTCTGATCTATGGGAATATATTCCATTGCTTGCCACCTGACAGCTTCATCAATATCTGACACATCCAGTTTCGGAAGGTTCATTGCTTTGGTAAAAGTCGAGAACTCCGGTATAACAATACCAACGCTTTTTTCTTTAATTTTGAGCTTTTGCCATACTTTTTTAATAAGAACCGATAGGGATTTTTCATCAGTAACCACATGATCCTTTATCAACCCTTGAGGAAGATCCAGTGTAACAGAAATATCCACCCTTTTCTTAGAAGAGTTAAATTTAACTATCTCAATTTTATCTGAGGAAAAATATATAGAAACAAAAGAATTTTTTGCCATGGCAGGTATAATAAAGATACAAGAAAACCGAATCTATCTTTCATACATTATGACAAATGATATAATTTATAGCAATGCTGCCCTTAAAACGTAAGATATCTCGTGGCCAGGCACTACTTGAAGTCTTAATATCCCTTGCAATTTTTTTAATCTTGGCTCGCGCTCTTTTTACTCTTGTGACAACCACCTATTCCATAAACACCTTCAATAAATCGCGGATTGTTGCAAGACATCTGGCACAGGGAAAAATCGAGACAATACGCAATATGCCCTATGCCGATATCGGGACGGTAGGCGGAATTCCGTCGGGCAATCTACCTCAAAACGAGTCCGTCAACATTAACAACCTTAACTACAATATAAACACAACAATTGTATATATCGATGATCATTTTGACGGCACAATGCCTACAGATCTTCTTCCAACCGATTACAAAAGAATCTCGGTTGAGATTTCTTGGGAAGGATTAGAGTCATCGAAAAAATCACCGTTAAAAATGATAACGGATATTTCTCCAAACGGTATCGAAACTACCGTTTCGGGAGGAACCCTTTCGGTTTACGTTTTTGATGCGAATGCAAAAGCTGTTCCACAGGCTGATGTTACCATCGTTTCAAGCGGAACAACACCTTTAATCAATATGACAATTAAAACCGCAGACGACGGCAGAGTAATTCTCCCAGGTGCTCCAACCTGCAAAAAAGCCTGCTATAGTATTTCCGTTTCCAAGCCCGGTTATTCCAGTGAAAGAACCTATTCAACCACTGAAGTTGACAATCCGGCAAAACCTTTGCTGTCTGTCCTTCAGGGACAAATTTCCGAAGCCTCTTTTTCCATTGATAAAACAGGATCGTTGACAATCCGCTCCTACAAAGACAGAAACAGTAATTTTGAATTCCTCCCAAATACTACTTTTTCAATTCACGGAGAAAAGATTATCGGAACCGATTCGGACGACAATCCTGTCTATAAATATCAAGGCACCTTTACAACAGACAGCAATGGATTGAGGGTTTTAAATGCCATGGAATGGGACAACTACACACTTTCAGTCAACCCAACTATTGGAGACATGTCGGGTCTTAACCCACCCCCTGCAATTTCTTTACTGCCAGAAGCTTCTACAGACGTTAGATATGCAATTAGTCCCCATACAACAAATTCCGTATTAATTTCGTACGTTGATCCGAACGGTATACAAATAGCCTCCGTTTCAGCAAGACTTTTCAATGCAACCGGTTTTGAGTCAATTGCAACAAGCGGTGCACAAGGGAACCCAGATTTCGGACAAACATTTTTTTCTAATCTAGTCAGACAAATCTATCAGTTGGAAGCAACCATTTCCGGTTACTTTAAATACACCGGAACCGTTGACGCATACGGATATAAACAATTGAAAATAATACTGAATCCTATATGAAAATACATAAATTAAGCCGCGGTGTTACGATAATCGAGTTGCTATTGGGGATGGCAATATTGGGAATGATCGGGGTAGGTTTGGTCTCGCTCCAATACATTTTAAGTCAAAACCAAATCGCCATTACGAAAGGATATAAATACATCGACGACGCCAATTATATCGTTTCGACCTTTACGAGGGAAATAAGAGGCGCCAGACAAAGTGATAACGGCTCGTACCTTCTCGCACTTGCAAATGACACGGAAATTGTTTTCTATTCCGACACAGACCTCGACGGAAAAGTGGAATGGGTCAGATATTATTTAAACGGAACGACTTTTGCAAAGGAAATTATTAAACCTTTAGGATATCCCGCTGTCTACGACCAATTAAGTAAAAAGACGTCAATATTAAGTGATGCTGTAAGAAATACCACTACTCCACTTTTTTATTATTACAATGAAGATTGGCCAACGGATACTACAAATAACCCTCTTCTCGTAAATGATAGACTCTCAAAGACAAAAACGATTAAAATATATTTAAGAATCAATGGGGAAGTCAATCCTGATAAGGATTACGTTATCGAATCTTCCGCACAAATCAGATCGAGTAAAGAAAATCTATGATAAGAAATAATATTGCGGTTAAATTTAAAAATATAATCAGCCAAAAAGGTTCGGCAACTCCTGCAATTCTTGTAATTTCCGCCTCATTTATAATTGTTATTTACGGCCTTTTATTTGTTTTGGGAGTACAAATGGATACGGCAAATCGTCAGGCTGCATCCGAAAAAGCACTTAACATTGCCGAGGCGGGAATAAATTATTACAAGTGGCACTTGGCTCACGCCCCAGGGGACTATAAAGACGGCCAAACCGTTAACGGCCCTTATTTACATGAATATCGTGATCCTGAAGGATCACTAATCGGCTACTATAGTCTTGACATCGTACCACCACAGAATGGATCGACTATTGTTACCATACATTCAACAGCCTGGACAACCAACTATCCGAAAATAAAAAGGGTTATTAAAGCAGAGTATGGAATTCCGTCTTTGGCCGAATATTCATTTTTATCTAACGCCAGCTCTTGGTATGGAGTCGGATCGGCTGTAAACGGACACATACATTCCAACAATGGAATCAGGATGGACGGAACAAATACATCTTTAGTTACAAGCGCTCAGGAAACTTACATGTGCGGGAGTGAGACAGGATGTTTACCGCCCAAATCAAAGCCGGGTGTTTGGGGAGACGGCGGAGACAAGGCGCTTTGGAAATTTCCGATCCCTTATGTTGACTTTGACACAATTTCTTTGGATTTTGATGAAATGAAAACGGCGGCAGAGAATTCCGGTCTATATCTTGGACCAAGTAATAGCCGTGGTTATCACATCCTTTTTTTGAGTGATGGATCTGTACAAATAAACAAAGTAATAACAACTTCTTCTATAAAAGGTTACTCCGTTCCGGGGCAAGGGCTTGGAGCTTTTGGTGTTGGAGGATGCAGGGATACAAATCAAATTATTGCAAGCGAAATACCAATCGGGGTGTATAACCTTTCCGAGACTCCGATAATCTTTGCCGAGGACGACTTGTGGGTTGAGGGAAGTGTAAGGGGAAGAGTTACGGTTGCAGCTGTTAGGTTTCCATTAACCTCCAGCAACGCCGTTATCTGGATTCCAAATAATATTACCTATACCGCCTACGACGGATCCGATTCACTAGGACTTGTTGCCCAAAATAACATTTATTTTGCAAAAAATGTCCCGAATTCTTTTCAGGTTGATGCAATTCTTGTGGCACAAAAGGGCAATATCATAAGGCACGGATATTTTGATTATTGCGGGGGCACAGCCGGAGCCGTAAAACAAAAATTAACCATTAACGGCTCATTAATATCGTATTTTAAATCCTACTGGAATTTCGGGACGGGACCGGAATCTGGTTTTCGGGAACGCGAAATAAATTTCGATACCAACACGCATTACAACCCTCCACCATACTTCCCGACATATGGACAATATGAATTTATTTCCTGGACTGAAGAAAGAAATTAATTCTACCAAATCGGTGTCGGAGTCGCCTGAACAGTGCAATATGTATTTGAGATTATTGCTCTGTTTCTGACAATACTTTCACCCCAAGTCTCGCAACTTGCTTCCACCGGAGCGTAATTTGAGTCGATATTGTAAATCGAGTAAGGTGTCGGTGATGCGTAAGGCAGTGCCGGTGTTGACGTCGGAAAATTGATAATACCATCAAACACTTCATCATCATCAACTTCTGTATTATCCCCATCACCATCCGTTTCGAAATAATCGGTGAGTGATATATCGGAATACTCAATAAAGATCGGCTCAACCGTATCTAACATGTCTTTATCCCCTGAATCGATACAAACACTAACCAGTTTCTTGTCGATAAAAATATATACCTTATACCCACAATCCCCCCCGCTTACACTTTTACTGAGATATTCTCTCGCCTTTCTCTCCATCATCGAAAAAAACAGATTTATCTGTGTCGAATCCCATGTCTCATAATAAGATTTGTCTTTTGACTTATACTCAACCAGGCCATTTTGGTCAATAGTAATAACCTCGTCCCCTTTTACGATCTGAATTTGACCATCTTTAATTTGCGGTGTATTTCTTTTACCCCCGCTAAACAACGAGATGAAAATAAAGGCCAAAAACACTATCCCCACAATAAACGACCACACATATACAGGGTTTTTAAAGATATTCTCAGTTGACCTCTTGTTATTCATCCGTCTGTTTAAAAATTATTCATTCCTCCAACCAGACTATAAATTGGGGTTATCATAATTACTACCATGGCTCCAACTGCCACTCCGATCACCAACATCAAAATCGGTTCCAAAAGCGATGTCAACTTTTTCAGGGTAAAATCTACTTCCTTCTCATAAAAATCAGCCATTTCGGACAATACCTCTTCCAGGCTGCCGCTTTTTTCACCTGCTTTTATTGTTTGCACAACAGTTGAGGGGAAAATCTTTTTCCCGCCGATGATAATTTCCGAAAGTTGCTTTCCCTGAGCAACACCTGCTCCAAATGACTTTGCCTCCTTCTTAAGGGCGGGTTGTTGAATAATATTTGCACAAACTTCAAGACAAACCATAATTGGAACACCACTTGCCAAAAGAGTAGATAGTGTCCTGGAAAAACGCGCAATGTCGATTTGGATTATTAAACCCTTAATTGCAGGCAACTTCATCATAAAATCAAAGATTGCGTTCCTGCTTTTCTGAATCGTAAAAAGCAAAAAGACAATCAGTGCTATCGCAAACACTCCTGCAATTACCTCTTTTGTGTACTTTCCCACAAATATTCCCACATCCAAAACAAATTTTGTAGCTACCGGGAGTTCCACTCCAAGGTCATAAAAAACCTGTGCAAGTTGCGGAAGAACAAAAACAAGCATCACTACAAAAACTGCTGCCATTGCACACACTATGACAATCGGATAAGTCATTGCGCCTTTCACTTTTTGAACCAATTCATAACTTAAAGTTAATTGTTTTGACAAATAATCAAATGCCTTGTCCATTGTTCCGGATTCTTCACCGGCTTTCACCATCGTCAAAAATACCGTATCGAAATCTCTTTTGTATTTCGATAAGACAGACGAGATTGTTTTACCTTTCCGGACTTCAAACGATACATCTGTTAACACTTTTTTCAGTTTTCGGTTTTTTGTCTCATCTTTGATAATATCGATTGCTTCAGGTAAGGGTAATCCTGCACGCAACATCGTTGCCATAAATCTACAAAAAGCCGCTTTTTCCGAGGTTGAAATAGACCCCGCCATTAATCCGCCTACATCCTGATCCACCTTCTTAATCGTCATTATTTTGTATCCTTCGGAAGCTAATGTGGATGCAGCATCTTTAACGGAGGATGCCTGTAATATATCTTCAACCAAATCTCCCCTTTGATTTTTGACTTTAAATGAAAAAAGCGGCATATTATTCTTCTTTTGCAACCCTAAAGACCTCCTCGATTGTAGTTAAACCGGAAGAAACCTTATCCATCCCGTCACGCATCATCGTAATCATTCCGTCAGCTACTGCTTCCTTAAAAAGTTGTTCCGTAGTAGGTCGTTGAATAATCACTTCACGGAGCTTTTCCGTAACCGGCATTATTTCATAAATTCCAATTCTTCCCGAATAACCTTTATGATTACAATCATCACAACCTTTGCCTTTATAAAACTTTAATTTTTCAGCCTCACTTCCCAGTTCTTTTGAAAGTTTTTTAAGGACCACCTCATCTGGTGTGTATTTTGCAATGCAAGAAGGACATATTTTTCGAACCAACCGTTGAGCAACAACGACATTTAATGTGGATGCCAAAAGAAAGGCTTCTGCTCCCATATCCAAAAGCCTGGGAACCGCGCCGGAAGCGGTATTGGTATGAAGTGTCGATAAAACCAAATGTCCGGTTAATGCAGAGTGTATTGCAATTTCTGCTGTTTCCTGATCCCTAATCTCTCCAACCATAATAATGTCCGGGTCGTGTCTCATTAAAGCACGCAGACCTGCCGCAAAAGTAAGGCCTGTTTTGGGATTAACCTGGATTTGTGTAACCCTATTCATCCCGTATTCAATCGGGTCTTCGATTGTACATATTTTTACTTCGGCGGTATTAAGCATATTAAGAAGTGAGTAAAGAGTTGTTGTTTTACCGGAACCTGTCGGACCCGTTACCAAAATCATTCCGTGAGGTTTCATGGAATTTTCCCGCAATATTGCCAAGCCTTGTCCGGTAATTCCCAATTCTTCCAAACTCAAGGGGCGGTTTGTCTCACGCAAAATTCTCATTACGACATTCTCGCCATAAAAACCGGGTATGATTGAGATACGAAGTGCAATAGCTTCGTCGTCAATATTGAATTTATGTCTGCCGTCCTGAGGAATTCTATGTTCGTCAATTTTTAGGTTAGAGAGAATTTTTATTCTTGCGACCAACGCCTCCTCGGTTCCTTTTTTGAATTTGAACATATCCCTAAGCATTCCGTCGATTCTAAAGCGCACCACAACATCTTCGGATTGAGACTCGATATGGATATCGGATGATCGAAGCGCAACAGCATACTCAAAAATCGTATTTAATATCTTAACAACCGGAATATCCTCTGCCGCTTTTTCCAGATTATCCCCTGGTGACACCTTTTTGATATTCTCCGAAATAATTTTTTCGAAATCGCTTTTTAAATTCTTTTTATACTGACCAAGAGCTTTGGAGATGTCCTCATTGCGTGCAAAGTAGGGTTCAATTTCATAACCAGTTTGTCTTTTCGCAAATTCTATTGCTTCAAAATCCTCCGGGTTCTCCATCGCCAATTTGATCTTTTTATCCTTAAACTCGAAGGGGATCATTCTGTAAGTACGGGCAAGTTTTTCGGGTATAAGATTAAGTATCTCCGTTGGAATAAAAAGTCTTCTTACATCCGCATATGGAATATTAAGATGCTCGGAAATAAGCTTACCGAGTGAATCCTCACTGACAAGTCCTCTAAAAATTAAAACATCGGAAATATCTCTTCCTTGGTCTTGAGAACTTTTGAACGCGTCATCAAAATCCGCTTCGGTTACATAACCAGATCCTACCAGAATTTTTTTGAGTTTTTCAGGTGATATAAGCATGCAAGTTAGAAGCTCACCTAATTGCCTATCTCCTTAATAGGGCAGTTGGCAGGCTCTATATTTATTATATTACAATATTTAGTTTCTTCCTTAGCAGTTATAAATTGAGGAGCGTATTATGCCACATTTTCCCATAAAAATACCCCGAAATAGGCGGGGTATTTTATACTTTGGAGGATAGTAAGCCAGATTCTGTTTCAAGACAACAATCTATCTGACGCCCTCAATCCTTTGAACATCGGGAAAGCGTTCCTCAAGCGTTCAATTCGGAGGTTGCAGCGGGTGGGATTGTCGCGTTTCACCCCAAATGCTTCTTTAGAAAGCATTTAGACTCGTCTCTGTGACTCTCTGAAAATGTCAATTCATTTTCAGTGTCTCGATTTAATCGAAACCACCAGATGTTATCAGCTACCAAAAGGTAGCTAACTATCATTCGGAGATTGCCCTCCGACCCCTCGCTTTCAGCTGTCTGGACTTTCCTCTACACCTGAGTTAAAGCAAGTGCAGTAGTTGTCCTTCCTCCAAAGCGAAAATATTATACCATAAAACATAATATATTAAATACTATAAGATAGTATCCTAACTATAAGATTGCGGAGACTTATTTTAAAGTAGATTCTTTCACTTGTTCGATATCCTTTTCTGAAAGGATCTGTTGAATAATAATACTTAACGCAAGTACGACTGGTATAGCAATTATCGCCCCAGTTGTACCTTGGATCCTAAATCCTACACTTAACGCAAGAAGTGTCACGACAGGATTAACACCCGCTGACTTTTGCATTATTTTGGGAACAAAAACATAATTCTCCACCTGTTGAATTAAAAATGCCAAAGATGCGGTTGCAATTCCTGTAAACGACGACGCACTAAACCCGATTATGACGGCAGGAATTGCAGCAATAAACGGCCCAATCATCGGAATAATCTCCAAAAGACCCGCAAGAATTGCAAGAGGAAGTGCATACGGCACTTTTAAAAGAAGAAGACCGATGTACGTCGAAAGTCCGACAACAAACATCAGAAGTAATTCCCCTTTTGCCCACATTCCAATCCTCCTCTCGATCTTTTCGGCCACTTCTGATACCTTCCTCCTTTTTTCTTCATTGGGTACAACGGATAAACCCCATTTTAATTTCCCTTTCTGCAATAAAAGATAAAAAGATAGGATAAAAACGGTCACAACATTTACGACATTTGAAAAGATAGACACTGTTGTCTTTGCAAGCTGGCTCGGAATTTGCCCAAGTTGGAGTAAAAACTGTTGTAATATTTGCTCCTTAAACGCAGTTGGAAGGCCAATATCCGATATATACCCTGGAATATTAGCAACCAAGCTAGCTGTCTGATTAACCAGCGAAGGCGCAAGAATATATATCGAAAAACCAATTATTCCCAAAAATATTAAATAGACAATTCCAACCGCCCAGACTCTCGGAATTCGTCTGCTTTCCAGTTTCGCAACCGCCGGATTAAACGACGCAACAATGACTAAAGCAATAAGGAGTTGGAACAGAATATCTCTTATGTAATAAACAAACCAGAGTCCGATTAGAAGAACAACAATAAAAATTATCGTTTTGTGAGTAATGTCCACCTTTTTAATCATACTTCTATCTATTTACCATAATACCAACTTTGCACTTTATTTTCTACATCGATAAGTAAGCTCTTTTCCGATACATCAAACCAATTGATTCTTTTATCTTTTTTAAACCAAGTCATTTGTCTTTTTGCATACCTCACCTCCTGCGTATACCACTCTTTAACAAATTCCTGCTTTGAGCAAAGGCTGTTATAATATTTTTCATATTGTCTGTAACCCATCCCCTGCATTGACTGACACTTCCACGAAAGACCCTTTTTCAATAGACTTTTTATCTCATCTTCAAACCCCACCTTGATTCTTTTATTAACTCTCTCCAATATCTTTTTATTTATCTCACGCTTTTTCATTTTCAAACCAATCATCAAAATGGAATCGTAATCTGTTTTGTTAGGTGTGATTAATTTTTGATTTCCTTTTAAATAATCTGCTATCTCAATTGCCCTAATTAACCTCCGAGGATTTTGTCTGTCGGACCCATTCATACTTTCTGCTTTTTTCTTGTCCAGCTTGATTAATAATTCATACAGATATTTCACTTTCCTTGTTTTTAATTTCTCTCTCAAGCTTATATTTCTGGGGATAGCAAAGGTTTCTATTCCGTCGACAAGTACTTTAATATACAAACCACTTCCTCCGACTAATATCGCAAGCTTACCCCGTTGCCAAATATTGGAAATGATCTCTTGTACATTTTCAAAATATTTCGAAACACTAAATTCCTCAATAGGATCAACTAAATCGTATCCCCACACTTTAATATTATGTATTTCATAAAAAAGATATTTAACCCCTTGTAACCTTTTCGCTTTTGATGACTTTGGAAGATCCTTACCGGTTCCTATATTCATTCCTCTATATACTTGGCGTGAGTCGGCTGATACTAACTCTCCGTTAAACTTTTGTGATAGCTCAATTGCAAGATTCGTTTTGCCAGTTGCCGTCGGACCACATATTACCAACAAAGACCTATCCATAAATCAATAAAGAGAACAAATATTTAAAAAAGAATTTATCTACTAACCTGCTTTTTAAGCTTATCCCCGGGAGTAAATTTTGGAAGTCTGTGACGTTTAATCGTTACCATTTTTTCCGAATTTGGGATTTTGACTGTTTTGCCTTCAACCCATCCAACCCTAAACACTCCAAATCCCGATAAAACTATTCTTTTCTCACCTTTTGACAAAGATCTTCCGATCTCGTCAAGAAATACATCGACAGCTTCACGCGCTGCCTTACTTGTCAAATGGGCTTTTCTGGCTACAATTTCAATAATTTCGCGTTTGGTCATTTTATGAATGAAGAATAGAATAAACCCGTAATAAAGTCAAGAACACGGAATAAAACGAATAAATTTCAATGATTTGCAATTATCTTGCACTTGTAGTTTCTGTAACTTTTATTTCACGGATTACTGTTACTTTAATTTGTCCTACATATTCAGCTTCTTTTTCAAGTTTTCTTGCAATATCATGCGCAAGTACTGTTAAGCGCTCGTCGTCAACCTCATCGGGTTTGACAATTACCCTTACATCACGACCCGCCTGAAACGCATAACTTACATCAACACCGTCAAACGACTTCGCAATTTCCTCAATCTTACTCATCCTTACAACATAATCCTCATGTGGTTCATACCTTGCTCCTGGTCGCGAACCGGATATTGCATCTGCAATCCAAACTATTGCCGATTCAACCGAAGAGAAAGGTCTTTCCTCATGGTGTTCGGCAACACAAGCAACAACTTCCTTCGGAAAACCGTATTTTTTCAAAGTAGTAACACCCACCTGAACATGTGTTCCCTCCTCATCAGTAACAACTTTGCCGATATCGTGAAGTAAACACCCCAGTCTCACGATGTCAATGTTCGCCCCAATTTCAGTTGCAATAGAAACCCCTATTTTTGTTTCTTCAATTGTATGAATTCCGAGATTCTGTCCATAGGAAGTTCTGAACCTATATCTACCAATAAGTTTTAAAAGATCCAATGATAAATTGTATACTCCACATTCCTCCGTTATTTTTTTACCCTCGGAAAGAAGAACATCTTCCATTTGAGTTTTAACCTGTCTTATAACTTCCTCGATTCTTGAAGGTTGAATCCTTGCATCTTTTATTAAAGTTTCCAGTGATCTTTTTGCAATCTCTCTTCTTACGGCATCGAATGAAGAAAGTCTTATTTCATTTGTTTCATCGATTTCAATCTCAACTCCCGCTTCTTTTTCAAATGTTCTGATATTTCTTCCTCCGGCACCGATAATCCTACCCTTAACGTCTTCATTCGGAACAGTTACTGTGGAAACCGTGTATTCGGCTGTGTAGGCAGTTGCGCCGTGCTTCATTGAATCGATTAATATTTCTTTGGCTTTTTCGCCCGCTTCAAGTTTTATCCGATCCTCAGCTGCCCTTATTTTTTTAGCAATTTCTTCGGTGAGGTCCTTCTGAACCTCTGCAAGAAGAAGCTTTTTGGCTTCATCGGGGGAGAGCTTGGATACTTTGGAAAGTGCGTCTGTTAATTCCTTCTCTTTTTTCTCAAGAGCTTCCTCTCTTTTTCTGAGGTTAATATTATTTTTATCGGAAACATCGTTTGTATTCATAATTTGAATTTATCGAAACACGAAGACGAAGCCTTTATTTAAAGGCCAAGTGAAGAAAACTCAATTTTGGTCTTTTCCACCATATTCGTATTTCTTAAGATGTATTTTAATCTTTATTGACTTTTCGGTCAACCTCCGAAAGGAAAAAATGATTTAAATCACCTTTTTAATTACATCCCATTTAAAGCCTTTTCTTGCAAGAAATTTACTAATCCTTTTCCTTCTTTCCAATTTTCCTAATCCGCGCCATCGATATCCTTTCTTGTCCAATAATATTCGAGCGGATTTTTCTTCATCGATTTCGGCGCTGTTTAACACTTTATTTATTATTTCCTTGCCTATACCTTTACCCGCAAGCTCATAATACAAATCTTTTATTGACTTATTTTTAAACGCCAACCGTTGTTCAATCCACCACCTCGCAAATTTTTCATCATCTAATAGATCTAAATGTTTAAGCTTTTCGACAAGGGTACTTTTTAGATCATCTGCCACTTTCTTTCTTGCCATCCAGTCATTTACCTCCTTTTCGCTTCGTGGCCTTAGGCTGACAAAAAGCAAAAGCCAATCAAGAGCTTTTTGATATTCACCTTTTTTTAAAATTCTGACAACATCTTCATCGGATAATACATTCCCTGCTTTAAGGCCCAGCCTCACAAAATTTTCAAGATCTAACCCGAAACCAAACCTTCCATCAAGATAAATATTTACCCTTTTTTTGATTCTTTGAAGTTTAATGGAGGTAATAGTGGGCATACAAAGGGAGTAAAGTGCTACTTATAGAAAAAACTACTCATCGGCTTCTTCCCCAATTTCTTTCGGAATTTTTTTACCGGAGGCGACAACCTCACGAATTTTCTTTTCAATTTCATCAGCAAGTTTCTTATCTTCCTTAAAAAGGAGTTTTGCACCCTCCTTGCCTTGAGCTAACACTTTTCCTTCGTAATTAAAAAACGAACCTTTCTTCTCCAGAATCCCCAAATCAACCGCAACATCCAAAAGCCCACCGGTTTTTGAGATTCCCTCATCGTTCATGATATCAAGCTCCGCAATCCGAAGAGGAGGTGCGACTTTATTTTTTACAATCCTTACACGATGCCTTGATCCAATTACATTTTCGCCGTCTTTTAAAACCTCTATCCTTCTAATATCAAGTCTTACCGATGCATAAAACTTAAGAGCCAAACCACCTGGAGTAGTTTCAGGATTTCCAAACATCACTCCGATTTTTTGCCGAAGTTGATTTGTAAAAATAAGAATTGTTCTGCTTTTTGAAATTGCACCCGTCAATTTTCTGAGGGCTTGACTCATAAGACGGGCCTGAAGTCCCATTACAGCATCCCCCATTTCCCCCTCAAGTTCTGCCCTGGGGACCAAAGCAGCAACAGAATCAACAACAATTACGTCCAAAGCACCCGAACGGATCAACGTTTCCGTAATTTCAAGAGCTTGTTCACCAGTATCGGGCTGTGACAGAAGCAGGTCGTCCAAATTCACACCTATCGTTTCAGCCCTTTTAGGATCAAGTGCGTGTTCAGCATCAACAAAAGCACACTGTCCCCCCATTTTTTGAGCCTCGGCAATGACATGAAGTGAAAGAGTCGTTTTCCCAGATGCTTCAGGGCCGTATATTTCAATGATCCTTCCTCTGGGAAGACCACCGACACCAAGTGCCAGATCCAGCGCTATTGAACCGGTTGGCACAACGTCGACTTTAAATTTCTCGTCCGCCCTCTCGCCGAGGCGCATGATCGAACCTTTTCCGTATTGTTTTTCAATCTGATCCATTGCGAGGCGGATTGCCGTTAGTTTAGCCGAAGAATTTTCTTGCTGCTTGGGAGCTTCCACTACTTTTGCTTTCTTTGCCATTAATAGAGAAATACCACAAATTTGGAATATTTACAATTGGGATTTATGGGGCAAGACAACAAGTATCTAAAGTATTATCCGGATCAGTGCCGCAAACCTCACCGTTTAGATAATTACACTCCTGATTAGTTATGCATCCATAACCGCCATTACAGGTTGTAAAACCTACAGGTAGTGTTGGAGCTGGAGTTGAGTTAAAATTCTCACAGGAAGGATACCAAAGGCCACAAGTGGAATATGTGCCACAGCAAACCCATCGCTGGAATGAATCAAAACAAGCATTGCAGTCAGGGGGAAGTGTGCAACAACAGTCAGGAAAAGGACCTACTGGATTACATACGGCAGCAGCAACAGAAACCACATTACCTGAACATAAACCATCAGCAACACAACTCCCTGAAGAAATACTACCGTATACAGCCTGACACGCACTGTTACAATCAGGCGCCGTCGTGGGAGCAGGAGTAAGTGAACCCCTACAGCAACAATTGTTCGGGGGATTTGTTAACGCACACATATTATTGTCGGGTACCTCTATTTCATAACTTGCACAACTATTCATCGTACATCTGCCAATATTATTCACATACCCCGCCGCTTGGCAAGCCGCAGAGCAATCACCTAATGTTCCGGTTGGAATCGAGGTAGGACTAAGCGACACAGTGACGGCTGCCGTTGGACCTACTATTGGAACCCCAACATTACCCAAATTGATTCCAAAAACGACGTTGATTGTTTTTAATATTACCCATAATGCAAAAAGAACAAACAGCCCGGTGACAGCATTAATTATCTTACTCCTTGCACCTTCCAATTTTTCCTTACTTCCACCGGAGGTAGTCCATTGGATACCACCAAAAATCAAAAGGAGAAAAAATGCGAGTATGCAAATGATATAACCAACGTTAATAAATACCGGAATCAATCTATTCGCATAATCCACTGCAGTAAAATTCCTTAATGGTTCGATTAACTGTGGATTGTAAATTCTTTGGACCAGTGATAGAGCGTTCATATTGTTTTTAAAACTTCACCGTTATACACCTTCCATTGAGAGTCAATTTTAACCATTGTGAAATCCCAATAGGTTTTTGTCTGAGAAACAGTAATTTCAACACCAACATACGCATAGTCTTTATTTTCAGAGTACTTCACACTAAAAACAGTGAATGATATATTATTTTTATATCTTACAACACCTTCCATAAAATGTTTAAGTTTCTCTTTGGAATTAAGATCTGACAAACTCCCCGACGCTTCATCAACTTGATTGTTTCTTAGTAATTTGAAAAACTTCAAAAGTTCCACAACAGGCGCTTCGTCAAGATAACCAGTTGATCCGCTTGTAACCGTGCTACCATCTTCTAAGTTGACATCCTGTGACAATAGTCTATCCGTTTCTAAATTTCTTTTCTCCGAAGATCTTGAAATACTTCCATATGCATTGGAAAAAATTGTAATACCAATAAGTAAAAACACAAATACTCCCAAAATAATTATTTTAGAGTTTTTTGACCAAATGAGGGAAAATTTAGATTGTAAATTCAGATTCTGTGGTTGTTCCATAATATTATTTTACTATTGACAGCAGGTTGTACCGACCACTGAATCAAATAGGCACTCTTCTCCACCCATATAATCACATTCTTGATTTGTTGTACATCCATAACCACCATTACAGGCAGCAGAAATAGGATTAGGAACACAATTGCAATACGTCCAGTTAGTTGCATGTCCGTTGCAAAGGGGGGAAGCTATAGACGCCAATATTCCGCTGTAGCACCCGTGTACATTCGTAAGACTACACATATCAACATATGTCATACCATTATCAGCAGTACTATTTGTTCCTATCGATTGGCAAAAATCACCGTTACGAAAACCGTTAAGCCAACAAAGGTCACGGCAAGATATACCAGTTGCTTCGTTCAATAATATGTTTTCAGCAGCTTGACACCTCCCGTTATTACAAATATTTCCGCCGCAACAATCATTACTTGTCGAACAACCACTACCTGATAAACGACAACATCTTCCGGCGTCACATCCGTATGTCACATCCGGAAGTGAGGAAATATTTCTACAATCATAAGTTTGGGACATTGGAGATGTTGAAACACAATAGTTTTCATTTAATAAAACGGAACTGGAGCAGCGGTCAGATACGGAAGAAAAGACACCCAAACTACTCATACTGCTTACAAACCCATACGTTGAATAATTTATTCCTCCATCAGTATCAGTACAAAAAGCTGCAATAGTTGGGGTCGGAAAAGGGGTTGCGGTCGGAACAGGAGTGTTTGTAGGCAACGGTGTTGAGGTTGGAACTCGTGTTGGAGTAGGTGTAGGAATTCTTGTTGGTGTAGATGTTGGAATAGTTGTTGGAGTTTGTGTCGGAATTCTTGTTGGAGTGGGAGTTGCGGTTACTGGGGGAAGAAGAATCCTTGTAGGTATGGGTGTGTTTGTTGATGTTGGTACAACTAATGTTGGCGTTGATGTTGGAAGATCCAAGCCTCCAACTGGCGGTGTCGTCGGAGTAACATAAGTACAAACCCATGCGCATCCAGGAAGTGGAATAATTGAAACACACGCTGCTTGTGTAAGCCGACCAGGACACCAACTTGGACCCATACACGAACAAAAATTTGGAACCATTGTTGGGGTTGGTATTAAAGACGGTACTAAAGTCGGGGTTACTTGTGGACAACACCAACAGTCCTGAGTTGGTCCTGTACAATCACCATTGAAATTCTGACAACCTGGATACGGTGGTTGTGAATTTACCCCTGGTGCACCAACACAATAACCCTGTGTAAGAGGTGTACCACTCGGAAGGGGTGTACCCGTTGTAGCAATCCTCGTTGTACATAAAACCGAACAGTCTCTATAAACTACTGGTGACGGTGCCACCGGACAACAAATGCAATCTGCTGTTGGATCGGTGCAATTGGTATTAGAATCCCCACAACCAACATACGGATAAGGAGTTCCTGCTGGAATACAATATCCAACTGTACTCCCTGTACAATTATCCGTACAACTTCTATATCCCACAACAACCGATGTAGGAGCTGGACCTCCGCTTCCCGCCGTCCCAAAGTTGGCAATATCCACTCCAAGAATTAGGTAAACAAGTCTTGAGATGACAAAAATAGAAAGAAGAATCAGGAGTCCGATAATGGCATGAGTAATCTTTCCTCTTGCTTCCGCAAGTTTACTTTTGTCACCACCTGCCGTAATCCACTGAAATGCTCCGATAATAAAAACAATGACAAAGACAACAACAGCGATTATATAAACAATATTTAGCACCCTTGGAATTATTGTATTGATATAATCCCACCCACGTCCGAGCCCACCACTTAAGACGGGATTTGAAACCTGAGTTAACAATACCGAATTTAAAAACATACCAATCACTATGATATTAACATAAAGTTGTGAGTATATTCTATAAGTGACACCACACCTCCTTTGTGAATATGAAATCAATTCGCGGTTTGCTAAAATAGCGGTTACGGGGTGTAGTTTAACGGTAGAATGGGCGCATGGGGTGCGTCCGGCGGCAGTTCAATTCTGCCCACCCCGACCAAAATTATGAAGGTTAATAATAATATCAGGTCGGCAATTTCAAATATTAGTAAGAACAAACTTCTTACAGTAGCTGTCTTACTAACATTCTTTCCTTTTGTTATTTGGTCTTTTGGTGCAGTCAGTTATATTTGGGCAATAATTTCCAACTTTGTTCTCACTAAACTTCCCGTATGGACTACGGTGTTTTTCTTATTGGTCGCTCCTTTTTTAGCCTTTTTCTTAAGCTTAATCAACTATTTAAATAAAAAGGATAAATTATCCAAAAAGCTCTTTCTGTTAAATCTCGTTTTTATCTCGCTCTCGATTATTTCCTCACTTCTGTTTTCCTGAAAAAATTCATGCTACACGTTCGTTGAGGGCACTGTAGAATTTCTGTAGATAATTTTCCGCTTTGTCCCAATGTTCATCGCTCTGATTTTTTTCGGCTAAATTCCTTTCAATATTTGCTAAAACAAACAAATGTGCCGCCTTTGCAGCCTGAAATAGGGAGATCCTATAAACCTCTGCATATAAATTCTTAGCAATATCCTCGGCATCCCCTGAGTTTTTTATATCCCCCGTATCGTTAATTTCTTTCCAAAATTTCACCTGTAGCGATGCTGCAAGAGAGGGTTCAAACGCCAGCTTTATTTCATCTCTGATGAGGGTGTAAAAACGCTTTAATGCAATTTTAGCTTTTTTCTACTTTCTTTCATTACCCTCAGTAAACGCTTGAGAAAGTAACTGCCCTGCTTCTTTTGCTAAGTGTTTTGACAAACCATACTGTTCTTTAACATGAGCTGCTGCATAGTCACGAAATCTGGTGTCATTTGGTATATTTGCAAGTCTCCACCAATTGATTTCCAGATCGGCAATAAGTTCGGGTTTAAACATCAAATGACTTTCCCTGTCGTTTCCACCAAACCTCCGTCTTCTTCTTGAATAATCCAATACGGCATCTTTCAATTTTTCGGGGGTAAAATCGGGGAAATGGTCGTTTTCCCAAAAATATTCAGTGTACGGTGAATCCCAAAGAAGAAATCCGCTTGTTCTTTGCTCACCAGAAGTTCGTATCATAAGATCAACATATGGATAAGGTTGGTTGTGAAGATCTACATATTTATCCAAAACCTCTTTCGATATTTCATTCTCGGATAGTCCATCAGCAACCATCTTCTTAATGGCTCTAATTATGTCGTCTTGTCCTCCATAATCGATTGCCAGATTAATAATATGTTTAGTGTTTTTTTCCGTCATCTTCTCCGCATATGAAATCTTCTCTAAAAGAAATTTCGGAATTCTGTCCTTTCTGCCTATATGAACGATCCTTATTCCGTCTTGTTTTGCTTCCATCAGATAGTCATCGATAAGTTTCTTATAAAGTTTCATCAAATACTTAACCTCATCTTCACTCCTATCCCAATTTTCCGTGGAAAAACCCCATAAAGTTACTGTGTGTACACCCATCTTTCTAGCGGCACGCCCTACCTCTACTGCTCTTTCAAAACCAGCTTTATGTCCCAGAAGCGTATGAAGCCCGCGGGAACGCGCCCAACGCCTATTGCCATCCGGAATCAACGCAATATGATTTGGTACCTTTGTTCCTTTGGGAAGTTTGAGGCTTGTGTCGGAAGACATGAGGAGATTATAACATAAGACCATCAACAAAAACTCTTAATTCTTCATCGTTTTTTGCCATCTGGGAAAAAGTTTCCAATCTTTTTTCAAATTCTTTTTTAGCACTTTCAAAATGAACTTGTCCTCTAACCGAAGCAATTCTTTCTCTCCATATCTTTACATAATGGTCAAAACCTTCTTTTGATATTTTCCCGTTTGCCAACAAGTTGATAAGTATTTTACCCCGCTTGTCGGATACATACTCCAATTTATCAGCATCAAAAAGTATTTGTGCTTCCGTTGAGCCTTGTAAGTTGCCAAACGAATGGGATCCAACAATCTCAAGAATCGTATTTTGCATTTCACGAGAGATATTACACTGATGCATTTTAACCTTTAGTAAAGCATTTTCATCATCCTGTCCCCGTTGGACATCGTGCCACCAAGCTGCAATTTTTAATGCATCCAAGTTTAAATTTTCCAATTTTTCTTCTTCAATAATCCGCAAACAATTATTCCAAACTGCTTCATGATGCCTTTCGTCATGTACTGCATCAAAAGGAGATTCTATTAATTGGCGTTGTGCAATTGTGACAAGTTGCTCTGTCGACATAAAGCTATCGGCAGGATTTTAAATATTAATTACGTCCAAAACAACTTATTACCTCTTTGGAGACTGTTTTGCACGTCTTGCTTTTCCTCCGGTTCCAACCTTACGACGTTCCCTAATCCTTGCGTCACGTGTAAGAAGGCCGGCTTTTTTCAGAGGAAATCGTAAATTTTCTTTCTCAACCTTTGCTAAAGCTTTTGCTATTCCGTGTATAACCGCATCCAATTGACCTTTTTTCCCTCCTCCGATTACCCTGACGGATGCATAATATTTATCGGAGACATCCACTTGCTTAAATGCTTTCCCCCAAATATTTTTAAATACCGGAGCGTCAAAATATTTCTCTACAGGAATGCTGTTAACCGTTGTTTCACCTTTTCCTTTAAACAGTCTGATGCGTGCAGATGCGGTTTTACGTCTTCCAACAGCATATGTATATTCCAATTTTTTCATAATTTATTTATTTTAACTTATCTTCGTACAAATGTTTCTCTCCGGAAAATATTTTAAGTCTGGCAAGTCTTTTTGCTTTCAGACGATTGTCGGGAAGCATTCCCTTCACGGCAGAGAGAACAATCTTCGTAGGATCTTCCTTTAACATTTTGGCATAAGTCACCTCTTTAAAACCTCCCGGGTAACCGGAATGGCTTCTATACACTTTCTGTCTTTCTTTTCTCCCCGTAACCTTAACTTTTTTGGCATTAATTACAACTACATAATCACCGCTATCGATATGTTGTGAGTAATTGACCTTATCTTTCCCTATTAATTTAACCGCAATATCTGTTGCAATTCTTCCTAAAACTTTCCCGTCAACATCCACGAGATGCCATCCTCTTTTTACTTCCTTCTTCCTTGGTTGATATGTTTTCATACTATTTCTTTGGCGTCTCTTTCAACTTTTTAAGGCTTAATCTTTCAACAACCTGTGCAATTGAAGGTTTACCTTTTACACTTTTTCCATCTCTACCATCCTTACTTTCTTTTACTTTCTCCGAAGATTCCTCCTTCTTCTCAATTGTTTTCTTTTCTTCGATTTTAACTGTAAACTCGATCCTCGTCATTGCTGCATTGTCCCCTTTCCTGGCTGGTAAATTAATATATGTGAGAAATCCGCCGTTTTTAGAGACAATCAGTTTTGATAATCGAATTATTTCATCAGAAACTTTTCTGTCATTACCGACAATCCTATAAACAAAACGCCTGTCGGAGAGAGTATTTTTTCTAGCCCTCGTTATCAATTTTTCGTACATCGGACCAACAACCTTCGCTTTCGCGTAGGTCGTGACCAATTTCTTATTCCCCGTGAGTGAACCTATAAGCGCACGATACATCGCACGCCGACTCGTAGTATCACGAGAGAATTTTTTTCCAAACACTTTCTTTTTCATAATATCGGCCGTTGCAACTACCCAACAACCTACCCTTGTTAAAGGCTTAAAAGTGAACTTTGTCGATTTTTCAATTAAGCTCTAAGACTCAGGCTTTTTTCACCCAAGGCGGCTTCAATAATCTTCACTGATTTTTCGCCTAAATTTCGTACTTTAACAAGTTTTGCCCTTTCTGCCTTCACCAGGTCTTCAACGGTATCGTAACCGGCTTTTATTAATGCGTTTGCAACTCTGGTTGGAAGATTTATTTCCTCAACGGATAATTTTCCAACTGGACCCAAATCGTCGCTTTTTGCATCATCTGATACTTTCTCGACTTTCTTAGGAGACACTATCTGCATGAAATAAGAAACCATAATATTTGCAGCCTTTAAAAGTGCTTGTTTCGGATCAATTGTTCCGTCTGTCCAGATTTCCAAAACCAAACGGTCATAGTTTGTCAATCTTCCTACACGTGTTTCCTCAACTCTATAATTGACTCTTACAACCGGTGTAAATACGGCATCCATCGGAATCACTCCGACTTCTCCGGTTTTCCTGTCATCTGACGAAGAATAACCAACACCCGTCTCCACATCCATTTTTGCATTCAATACAGCATCTTTGTTAAGGTAAGCCAAAACGAGCTCAGGATTGGCAATTTTGGCAGGAGGATCAATTTTAATATCCTTTGCCTTCACCTCTCCGGCTCCTTTTATTTCAAGGCTGGCTTTAATAGCTTTATCCTCGTTATAAAAAATTCTGACTTTCTTTAGGTTGAGAAGAAATTCAATAACATCCTCTTTCATTCCTTTGAGGGATGAAAACTGATGTTTTACTCCGGCAATCTTTACCCTTGTGATTGCAGTACCGGTCAAACTTGTTAATAAGACTCTTCTTAGTGAATTACCCAACGTATTACCATACCCTTCTTCCAAAGGACTGATAACAAACTTTGCGTAATTTGCTTTTTTATCTTCTTCTGTTATTTGAAATATCGGTTCGTTCACTTTCTCACCACCTTTCAATTTGTTTTATCTATTTTTTTCGCTCAACCCTAAGGGAATTATCCTCGAGTTTGAACGAAAAATTCCACAAGACTCGTAAACCCATGGAAGTTTACCATAGGCACGATGCTTATGGAAGCCTCATCTCGAATAATACTCAACAATATCCTGTTCCGCTATCGGTTCCGTAATATCTTCTCTAACTGGATTTCGAACAATTTTACCTATAATTCCTTTTCTCTCAAGCCAAGACGGGGCTTTAAAATTCTTATTGCTTGTCAGTTTTACTACCGACGGAATATTTACCCCCTTTGCAGACAGTGTTACAACATCGTCTTTCTTTACCTGATACGAAGGTATGTTTACTTTTTTCGAATTCACCCTCACATGCCCATGCGAGACAAATTGTCTTGCAGCTACCCTTGTCGGGGCTAATCCGAGTCGGTATATCACATTATCAAGACGTCTTTCCAAAAGCGATAGTAATACTTCACCCGTATTTCCGCGGGATTTCAATGCTTTCTTTGCATATCCCGAAAACTGCCTTTCCAAAATTCCATAAAGTAATTTCACTTTCTGTTTCTCTTTCAGTTGTTTTGCATACTCCGAAGCGGAACGACGTGACTTTTTACCTCCGTGCATTCCAGGGGGTACGTTAAGCCTCGTTAACTTTGAACCTTTTCCAAAAAGGTCAAATCCAACCGATCTTGATAGTCTGTCTTTGGGTCCTGTATATCTTGCCATATAATTTTATTTTTTAAGCTCTTCTTTTCTTCTTCGGCCTTGGTCCATTGTGCGGAATAGGCGTCATATCAGCAATCATCGAAATTCTTAAATTTGCACTTCTAACCGCACGCAATGCCGCATCCCTTCCGACACCTGGTCCTTTGACATATATTTCAACTTCCTGAAGACCGTTTTCGGCAACTGCCTTTCCCAAAGCTTTTTCAACAGCAGAGGTTGCGGCGAAAGGAGTTGATTTTCTTGTTCCTTTAAAACCGGTATTACCTGAAGAGCTCCAGGAAATTACACCGCCGTTTTCATCGGTTACCGTAACCAGAGTATTATTAAATGACGCGGAAATATAAAGTTTCCCTTTTTCGACCTGTTGTTTTAATTTTTTCTTTTCTTCACTCATAGATTATTTATTATTGAGCTTTCTCAACCTTTGCCAAAATGTCTTTCTTAAAAGCTCCGATTGTCTTTCTTTTGCCTCTTTTTGTACGGGCATTGTGTCGAGTTCTCTGACCTCTGGCCGGAAGGTTTCTGGAATGTCTCAATCCCCTAAAAGAGCCGATCTGCTGAAGTCTGGCCACATTTGACCTCACTTGCCTTAGCAAATCTCCTTCAATAGGAATTTTTTCTATTGTTTCGGTAATTTTTGAAATATCACCAGGTGTCAAATCACGTACTCTTTTTTCTAAAGGTAATCCAACATCTGACATTATTTTTTCCGCAAGCGGCATTCCAACACCTTTAATAGTAGTCAATGAATATACCACTCTGTCTTTATCGTTTAATTCGTGTCCTGCAATTCTTGCCATATTTTAAATATTGATAGGGAATTAACCCTGCCTCTGTTTATGTCTGGGATTTTTACAAATCACATACAATACACCTTTTCTTTTAACAAATTTACAATCCTTACACCTTGGTTTTATTGACGATTGAACTTTCATATACTTTATTATTTACTTCAAAGCAAAAAGTACGGGAGAATTAATGGGCTTTAATACTTAAAGACTATCCTTCCCCGATCGATGTCGTATTTTGTCATCTCGACTTTTACCCTATCTCCCGGAAAAATCCTTATATAATTCTTCCTCATCTTGCCTGTCAGTGTTGTTAAGAGTACTCTTCCGTCATCAAGCTCAACCCTAAACATTGTGTTAGGTAAAGCTTGAGTCACCTTACCGTTAAATGTACTTACTGCTTCGTTTTTACTCATACCACACCTTTCAAAAGAAAAACCGGGCATCGCGCCGGCTTTATCTTGTTACCACCAAACTTCCTTTCTCCGTCACAACAACAGTCTCTTCGTAAAGTGCTGATATTTTATCATCACTGGTTACGATTGTCCACCCGTCCTTTGCATACTTAATTCCTCCACCACCTATTGTATATATTACTTCTACGGCGAGTGCTGCACCAACCTTAATTTCAGGGGTCTCCTCTCTCTTTTCAAAGGAAAATTGCGGAATCTGAGGGTCTTCATGAAGATCCCTACCTACTCCGTGTCCAACCAACAGCCTGACTGGATTACAACCCCCTTCTTGAAGCCCTTTTTCTATAGCTTTGGAAATATCGTAAATTCTATTACCTGCAACAACTTTCGAAACGGCGCTTTCCAAAGTATTTTTACCTGTATATAGAAATTTTTGGATATCAGAGGCCACTTCAAGTCCTTTTGAAAACGACGTATCGGTATTAAATCCTTTATAAAAAAGTCCCACATCAACACTTACCACATCTCCTTTTTTGAATACCATCTCTTTTGTGGGAATACCGTGAACAATTCCCTCATTTGTGTTAATGCATGTTGCCCAGTGATATTTCGGAACCCTGCTAAAACCAGGTTCCCCACCTGATTTTTTTATAAGTTTAATTGCCAATTCTTCAACTTCCCAAGCACTGACCCCGATATTGACCTTTTCTTCCAGCTTATGCTTCACTTCCGAAAGATATTTACCACCTTCAACCATCAACTCCAATTCTTCTTTTGTTTTCAGCTTAATTTTTTCCATTTATCTTTTCGATTGATTTCACGATATCCTTAAATATCTCACTAATTGGACGTTCACCATTAATTCGAGTTAACTCGCCTTTGTCTTCAAGATATTCGATTAATTCCTTTGTATTCTTCTTGTAATAATCAAACCTCACCTCAATTGACTTCGGGTTGTCATCCTCCCGTTGTATAAGAGTACCACCACAAATACATTCACCCTCTTTGGAAGGAGGGTTCGTTAACAGGTTATAAACTTTTTTACATATAGGACAGATTCTTCTTGCCGACATCCTTCTTATAGCCTCTTTTTTACTTACATCGATCGAAATGACTAAGTTAATTTTTTTTCCTTTTGTTTTTAAGAAGTTATACAACGCATCATATTGCGAGACAAACCGAGGAAAACCCTCAAATAAAATATTATCCAGATCACGCTTCATATCTTTCAGATGATCTAAAACATACATCGTCATTTCTTCCTGTGGAACCAATTTTCCTGAATTTAATATTTCCCTTAACCTCTCATTTTTCTCCGCTAATTTTCTTGCCATATCACCCGTCTGGAGGTAGTAAAATCCGTATTTTTTCACCAGAAGTTCGGACTGGGTCCCTTTACCCGATGCTGGTGACCCTAAAACAATAATATTCATAAAGCAAAGACCTATCTTTGTAAAAACGAATCGTATCTTTTCATAACTAACTGTGACTGTAAATCACGCGTTATCTCCAAAACAACCGAGACGACGATGAGAATTCCGGTTCCCCCAACTGCGAGGTTGGAAACACCGATAAACTTCTGGAAAAGTGAAGGCATAATTGCAATAAACCCCAAAAACAAAGCCCCTGCAAATGTAATTCTTGTCAACACCTTATTCAAATATTCAACCGTCTGCTGACCGGGTCTTATGCCAGGAATAAAACCGCCGTTTTTTTGCAGATTTTCGGAAATTTTTTGTGGATTGAAAACAACCGAAGTGTAAAAATACGTAAAACCGAAAACTAAAACAAAATATGTAACATTGTATAAAATCGATTGATCACTGAAAAGCCTTGCCAAATCCGATGCAAGCTGGGCAATTTTTTGGTTTCCCACTCCTGAAAGAAATTGTCCTAAAAGAGAAGGAAGTAAAACCAAAGATACCGCAAAAATAATTGGGATTACCCCCGCTTGGTTTAAACGCAGTGGTAAATACGATGATCCGACACTTACCCTTGACCCCCTTCTTGCATAGTTGATGGGGATTTGTCTTGTTGCTTCATTCATAAAAACCACTTGTGCAACGATAAGTACGGCAAGTACTAAAAAAATGATTATCTTCATAATATCCTGCCCTTGTGTTATAGAAGCCGACTGTGCAACTGTAATAGGCAATCTGGCTACAATTCCGGCAAAGATCAAAAACGAAACACCATTACCTATTCCGTATTCGGTAATCAACTCTCCCAACCAAACAGAGATCATTGCCCCAACCGTCATCGTAAGAATAAGAGCAATTAAACCCACAACACCTAAATTCGGTATTACATTCTGACTTTTAAGAAGAGAATACATTCCAAATGCTTGAAATAGTGCCAATGGGACACTGATAAATCTTGTATATTGGTTAATTTTCTCCTGCCCATATTCTCCTTCCTTTGATAACTCTTCAAATTTCGGAATTACATACGTCAGAAGCTGCATGATGATCGAAGCGTTGATATAGGGTCCCAACCCAAGTGCCAGTATTGAAAAATTTGCTAAAGTTCCACCGGAAAATACATCCAATAATGAAAGCATCTGACTTCCGGAAAACAGCATTTTCAAAGAATTTCTGTCGATACCTGTTGCAGGGATATGAGCCAACAATCTGAAGAAGATTAGAATCAACAAAGTAATAATTACTTTCCTTCTGATTTCTTTAGACTTAAAAAGGTTGATAAAAAAACTTATTATTTCGGAGAACATACTGGGTATAATTCTACATTGAACGCCCGTTGATTTACAGAGTCAACGATATCTGCGGATATACATTTATTTTGCCAATATTTTTCCGCCGGCACTTTCAATTTTTTTTGAAGCCGATTGCGAAATAGGCAAGACAATTGTAAATTTCTTTTCGACTTCAGTATTTCCTAAAATTTTCACTCCATTAATAAGGGCCTCCTTACCTACAACATTGTGTTCTATCAAATATTTAATATCTACTTTTCCCGCAGGTATACGATTGAGTGTCTTCAAACTCACAATTATCGGTTTAACTTTCGCTCTAAATTTATCTTTCCCTCTTAAGAAAGGAAGCCTTTTAATAAAGGATTTTTTAACTTTTACACCTTCAAAAAGAATACTTAATTTCTTCCTTGTCTTTTGCCCTTTCTGTCCCTTCCCGACGGTGTGACCGCCCTTACCACTTCCGTAACCACGTCCAAGCCTTTTTCTTCTTTTCCCTACTACTTTTAAGTTTTTATTTTTCATATCACTTTTCCTCCTTTTTCAGTTTATGAATAGTATCGTAATGTGCCAACCTTTTTAACGCATTCAACGTTGCATAAACGTTTGATGCTTTATTTTTCGTTCCCAATATCTTCCCGACGGCATTTTTTACCCCTGCCGCCTCCAAAATAACACGTATTGCTCCCCCCGCAATGATTCCAGATCCGTCGGGAGCCGGTTTTACCAAAACCCTTGCGGCCGAATATTTTTCGTTTACCAAATAGGGAATGGTATTGCCTTTTAGCGGTACTGTAAACATTCTTCTTTTTGCCGCTGAAATTGATTTTTGGATTGCACCGGAAACATCACCTGATTTGGCAAGTCCCAAACCCACCTTGCCTTTTCTGTCTCCAACTACAACAAGAGCTGAAAAACTTACTGCATTCCCGCCTTTTGTTTTTTTGGAAACTCTCTTTATCTCAATTACTGTTTCAGAAAACTCACTTGTATTTCCTTCCATATTAAAAATATAATCCTCCTTTTCTTGCACCTTCGGCAACGGCTTTTACTCTACCATGGTATTTATAACCACTTCTGTCGAAAGCCACCGTTTTTATTCCCTTCTTCACTGCTTTTTCCGCAATTTTTTCTCCTACTAACAAGGCCGCTTCCGTTTTACTCGATTTTTTACCTTTTGCTTCCTTACCAAGATCTCCAACGGAAACAAGAGTAGTACCTTTTTTATCATCAATAAGCTGCGCGTAGATATGCTTATTGGAACGATGTACAGAAAGTCTTATCTTTCCGGAACTTTTTACCATTTTTCCTCTTATCCTTTTTTGCCTTTTTAAAAACGATTTCTTCTTTTCCATATATTATGCTTGTGTTTTTGCCGCTTTACCGGCTTTTCTTCTTATTACTTCATCGGTATATTTTATACCTTTGCCTTTGTACGGCTCCGGTGGACGAACAGATCTTATTTTGGCAGAAATTTCCCCTACCAATTCTTTATCCTGCCCCTCAATGGTAATTATCGATTTCTCCAGTTTAAAAGTAATACCCTCAGGACAGGCAATCTTAACTGGGTGGGAAAAACCAACAGTCAGGTTCAAATCTTTACCTTGTATCTCCGCCCTATAACCAACTCCAACCAATTCTAGAGTTTTACTCCATCCTTCCGATACCCCTTTAATCATGTTAAAAAGATGTGATCTGAAAGTACCCCAATTAACAAGTGCCCTTTCCGATTTTGATATCGGGGCAACAGTTGCAGCGTCTCCCTCAATTTTGATCGAAAGAAGTCTTTCAGGGTACGGCCTTTTCAGCTCTCCTTTTGGCCCTTTGACAGAAAGATATCCCCCCTGGGTGTCAATTTGAACACCTTGTGGAATAACTATCGGTTTTTTTCCAACTTTACTCATATTTTTAATGAATTTCTGCAATAATTTCTCCACCAATATTTTTCTTTACTGCTTCTTTGGATGTCATAACCCCCTGTGGAGTTGAGACCAAAAAAAATGACGGTCCTTTGTGTTCATGAAGTTCGTCGGAACCAGCATAAACTCTCTTACCGGGCTTGGAAATAAGTTTCAGCTGTAGTATTGCCGGTTCTTTCTTAAAATAAGCAACCTTTACAACTAAATTATTCTCAACTTTCTTTATTTCGCTCAGGCATTTTTCTTTCTTTAAAACCTCGGAGACACTGTATACCAATTTTGAATAAGGCACTTCAACATCCTTGCGTCTCGCCAAAGCAGCATTTTTCACCTTGATTAAGAAATCTCCTACAGGGTAATTTGTCATAGGTTACCAACTGGCCTTTCTAACACCCGGAACTTCCCCACGGTGTGCATATTCACGAAAACAGAGTCTACATATTCCGAATTTACGCATATACCCTCTCGCCCTGCCACAAAAAGTACACCTGTTGGTGTATCTAGTTTTGTATTTTAATTTTTTCGTTTCGCGAATTTCTTTTGTTTTTGTTGCCATAAATATTTAATTTTTTTCAAAGGGCATGCCCAACAACTCCAATAACCTAAATGATTCTTTGACCGAACCAGATTTTATCACAACCGTAATTTCCATTCCTCTCGGGACCGATTTCGTTATGTCTATTTCGGGAAATATATTATATTCAACAACACCAAGCGTATAATTTCCGGCTTTATCGAAACTGTCTCTTTTGACACCACGGAAATCTCTTAAACGCGGTAAAACTATAGCAAACAATTTATCCAAAAAATCATACATTTTCACTCCCCTTAGCGTAACTTTTAACCCAACAGGGGATCCTTTCCGAAGCGCAAAACTTGCGACGGAAACCCTCGCCCTTCTAACACTCGGGCTTTGTCCGGATATTGCGGCAATGTCATTCTTTATGCGTTCAAATGCTTCCTTGTTTTTTTGAGTATCACCAACACCTGAATTTATAACAACTTTGACTATTTTAGGAACCTGCATAACGTTTTTGATACCAAACTCGTCAATAAGCTGCTTCACAACTTCTTTCTGATATTTTTCTTTTAATCTTGATTTAATCATATTATTTCTTTAACACAATCTCTTTATTGCACTTCTTACAAAATCTAACCTTCTCTTTACCCGCCAATCTAAAACCTACCCTTGTCTCTTTTGAACAATTCGGACAAACCAACATAAATTTTGAAAATGAAATTGGGCGTGGGATTGATACTATTCCCCCCTTCTGACCAGAACTGGGCTTAATGTGCTTTTTGTACTCATTAAGTCCGGGAATTACAGCCAGAGCATCTTTTGGATAAATCTTTTCAATAACACCACTTCTGCCTTTATCTTTTCCTGAAATAATATTTACTTTGTCGTGTACTTTGTATTTCAACATATTTTTTTAAACAACTTCACGGGCAAGCGATGCAATCTTCGCATATCCGGCATCTTTGACTTCCCTTGCTACCGGTCCCAATATTCTTGTACCTCTGGGAAAACCTTGTTTGTCAATAACAACTCCTGCGTTATCGTCAAAACGCAAATAGGTTCCGTCTTTCCTTCGGTATTCTTTCCTTGTTCTGACAATTAAAACGTTTACTTTTTCCTTGTCGACAACTATCCCGTTAGGATCAGCTCCGTGAACAACACAGTTAACAACATCTCCCAATGTTGCGTATTTCCCGATCTTATGGGATATTCCGTAAACCATAAAGCCCTTTGCTCCGGAATTATCCGCTGGAACCAATACTGTTCTTATCTGAATCATATCCTTATTTTTTACCGCCTTTCGCTTTTTTACTTTTTGAATCAACAATTTTCCACTTCTTTATTTTACTGAATGGCTTCGATGCTACAAAATTTACAACATCGCCGACTTTATGCTGGAATTCGTCATGAACGTGGTATTTCTTCGCTCTGACAAATCTTTTTCCGTAAAGTTTGTGCATATGCATTCCGCTAACCAAGACCGTTGCAGTCTTTTCCATTTTTGTCGATATTATTTTTCCTGTAAATATTTTCATAATAATTATTCTTTCACTTCACTTTCTTTTTTCACTTCACTTTCTTTTTCCTCAAACTTTTTAAGTCTGATAATTGTTTTTATTTGAGCAATTTTTTTATTTATATTTTTGGCTTTTTTCAAATTCTTCTCACGCCCAGACTGGATATTAAGCTTTGTTTTATTGTAGTCAAGCAATAAAGCCTCAAGCTCTTTTTCCAATTCACCAATCTTTTTAAGATTATAGCTTTTTAAATCCTTTTTTTTCATATCAGTCTTTTATAACAATTTTTGTCTTCATGGGCATTTTATCGGCTGCTTTTTTCAACGCATCGATAATCGCCGTTTCCGACGGACCTGTTACTTCATACATTATTCTGCCCGGTTTTACAACACAAACATAGCGGTCAATATCTCCTTTTCCGCTACCCATTCTCTGTCCTGCCGGACGTGACGTTACCGGCTTATCGGGAAAAATCCTGATCCAAACCCTTCCACCCCTTTTTAAAGCGTGTGTTATGGCTCTTCTTCCCGATTCTATCTGCTTACTTGTCACCCAACCGACCTCCAAAGCTTTTAATCCAAACTCTCCGAAAGAAAGATCCGAACCTCTTTGGGCTTTTCCTCTCCTTCTTCCCCGAAATTCTTTTCTGTATTTTCTTCTTTTTGGTTCAAACATATTCTTTCTTACTCAGCTTTTTTATGTATATAAACTTTAATTCCGACATAACCTCTTTTTGTCATCGCCGGCAGTTGTGCGTAATCAATATCTTCTCTAAGTGTCTGGGAAGGAACCGACCCTTTATGAAATTTCTCGACTCTCGCAATCTCCGCCCCCTGAATTCTTCCCGCCAAAACCACTTTTACACCAAGCGCACCGGATTGCATCACTCTTTCTATCGTTTTAACAATAACCCTCCTATAAGGCATTCTTCTTTCCAAATCCGATGCAATTCTTCCAGCAACTAAATATGCCGAAAGATCGGGATTTTTAACCTCATTTACCTTAAGATCGACTTTTATATCTTTGATTTTTTTCTTTCTCGCTGTTTCCAGTACGGAAATAATATATTTCTTCAGATCCTCAATTCCCGTTCCACCTCTTCCAATAACAACACCAGGACGGGATACCGTCATTGTTATAACCATACTCTTCGGAAGTCTGTCGATTTCCACCTGTTCAACACCCGCTAATTTCAGCTTCTGCATCAAAGATTTGCGCAAGAGAATATCTTCCACCAAATTCTCTCTATAATTTTTTCCTTCCTGGAACCAACGTGATTTCCAAGGATAAAATGTGCCGATTCTGAATCCTGTCGGATTAATTTTTTGTCCCATATTTATTTTTTACCGCCTTTCTCTTTACGAACCACTTTTTTTACTTTACTTAAAATATTTCCGGCTGTTTTTTCTACCGATTCAGGTAGTGCCTTGTCTTCATCTTCCTTCTTTTGTGATACTTCTTTTCCTTTCTGCATCTTCGCATCGGTGTTGTTTTCAACCGTTTGCAGGACAACTCTCACATGACTCATTCTTCTTTTGTAAGGATGCCACCTGCCTCTGGAAGCAGCCCTTCCTCTTTTTAATCTCGGTCCTTCACCTATTTGGATTTCTTTGAAAACCAATGTTGTGTCACTTACACCTTTCTGTCTTGCGCTTGCAAGGGCGGTTTTAACAACCTTCAATAAAACCTCAGATCCTCTTTTTCGTAAAAAGGGAAGTTGATCCACAGCCACCTGCGGAGAAAGTTTTCTGGCAACATCTGCAACTTCCCGCATTTTCTTGGGTGACACTCTAATAAATTTTTGTACTGCAATAATATCCATAATATCTTTATGTTTTCTCCATTGTTCTCTTTACAATCTGTCCATGACCCCTAAAGGTTCTTGTCGGTGCAAATTCCCCCAGACGATGTCCCACCATATCTTCGGTTACAAAGACATTTATAAATACCCTTCCGTTGTGAACTGAAAAATATTTTCCGACAAACTCGGGAGGAATTGTGCTTGACCTTGCCCATGTTTTAACGGGATTTTCCTTTGATCCCAATCCTTTTTTGATCTTATCCAGTAATTTTTCGTCTACAAACGGACCTTTTTTAGAACTTCTACTCATAATATTTATTTAAATTCTGATTTTTGACGGATTACTATGCTTACCGGGTTTTCTTCCCTGAATAATCAATCTATCTGAATATTTTCTCTTTCTTCTTGTTTTTCCAACGGCCTTCTTTCCCCAAGGAGTTTTCGGATACTTCAAACCGATATGACTCCTACCTTCTCCTCCGCCGTGCGGATGAGAATTTGGGTGCTGCGCAACTCCTCTTACGGTTGGTCTAATTCCCATATGTCTACTCGCACCAGCATTTCTAATCCTTACGTTCCTGGCTTCCATGTTGCTCACCTGTCCGATCGTTGCACAGGAATTTTTCGGAAACCTTCTAATCTCTCCCGACGGAAGCTTAACCAATATATGATCTATTTCTTTTCCGTGCAATACAGCAAAAGAACCGGCTCCTCTTACAATCTGTCCACCTTTTCCCGGTGTGATTTCAATATTGTAAATTTGTGTTCCAACTGGAATCTTCTCAAGTGGTAAACAGTTTCCCTTTTCGATAGGTGCCGAGATTGAGGCAACAACCTCATCGCCCACCTTCAAACCAGTAGGGGCAATTATATATCTTTTTTCTCCATCAGCGTATGTCAGATATGCCAAACGTGCGTTTCTATTAGGATCATATTCTACTGATACAACTTTTGCCCAAACATCTTTCTTCTCTCTCTTGTCGTCAATAATCCTGTAATATCTTTTTTCTCTCCCCCCCTGATGTCGGATGCTGACTCTTCCCTTTGCACCCCTACCGGATTTTTTCTTAAGAATATATTTCAACTTGCTCATAATATTATTATTTTTTTGTTTCAAAAAGATCAATTGTCTCTTTTGCTTTTAATGTAACTACTGCCTTTTTCTTACTCGCAATTCTTCTGTACTTACCTTTATAATCACGTTTAATTAATCCTTTAACATTTGCCGTTTTAACACCCGTAACATGAACTCCAAAAAGATCCGATAAAAGCTTTTTAATTTGGAATTTGCTGAGTTTTGGATCAACAAAAAAACTATATTTACCTTTTTTGGCATCACTTAATGCTTTTTCTGTTAAAACCGGTTTTATCATATTATTTCTTTACAGCTTTTTTCTTACTTACTTTTTTAACTGTTTTTGTAGTCTTTTCATTTTTAATTTTAACCACCTTCGTTTGTTCTTCTGTTTTTTTAACTGTCTTTTTGTCTTTACCTCCAAGATCATTAAATATTCCTCTGTCGACAATTATTCCGTTTGCTAAAAATACTTTGTATGCGTTAAGGTGTTTGTAGATATCTACTGTTACCCCTTTAATATTTCTGAAAAACATACGCGTTCCCGAATTTCCTCCAGAAACAACCAGTAAAATATTTTTCTTTAACCACTTCTTCTCTTTTTCAATTCCTGAGATTAGTTTATCGGCATCTTTTGTCTTTTTGATTTTCTCAATATCGTCAACAAAAACCACCCTTGACTGCGATATTTTATACTTAAGCGCGTACATAAGCGTCTTTCGTCCTTGTGATTTTAAGACTCTTAAAACACGTTTAACTCCGGTCGGTCCGTGTGCGGCACCGCCTCCAACAAAGATAGGAGCCGATTTTGCACCGTGTCTTGCACCACCCGTCCCTTTCTGTCTGTATATCTTTTTGGTTGAAATTGCCACTTCACTTCTGGTTTTTGCCTTTGCAAAACCGATATGACTTCTGTCCTCATAAACATGGATCGCCTGAGAAAGCGCATTATTGTTTACTTTTACATCAAACTCCACCGGAAGGGTAATTGCCTCTTTCTTCTTCCCGTCAAAATTGTATAAATCTGCTTTTAACATAGTAGGTTATTTTATTTCTTGATTTTCCGTACTCTTGACTTCTTCTTTTTCTTCACCCGCAACATCTCCACTTTTTTTCTCGGCAGATTCGGACACTTCTTCTTGTTGCTTCTCTTCTTTTACTTCCGCCTTAACCTCTTCCTTCTCCTCTTGTTCATCTGCTGTAATTTCGGAAGTAACTTCTGTTTGTCTATCCTCTACCATTACTCCACCTTCCCCGATCTTTTTAATAAAAACTAAAGCTCCTGGTGCTCCGGGAACGGCTCCAGTTATTGCAACCAGATTATTTTTTTCGTCAGAATCGACAATTATCACATTTTTAACAGTAACTTTATCACTACCCATTCTTCCGGCCATCTTCTTACCTTTATAAATTCTTCCCGGAGTTGTCCTTTGACCAATGGAGCCGGGTGCACGTTCACGGTCTGATTGTCCATGGGTTTTCGGACCACCTGCAAATCCCCATCTTCTAACTCCACCTGCAAAGCCTTTACCTTTGGAAATTCCGGTGATAGCAACTATATCTCCCTTTTTTAAGACATCTCCCATTTTTACCTCATCTCCAACCTTGAGTTCGCTTTCTTGGGTAACTTTTATTTCTCTTAAGTATCTGGGTAATTTTTTATCCTTAGCTACATTCTTGAGGTGATTTTGAAGAGGTTTTGAAATGTTTTTAGTTGACTTGCTTCCTACTCCCAACTGAACTGCTATATAACCGTCTTTTTCCTCGTGTTTAATCTGGGTTACAACACAAGGATCTACTTTGACCCAAGTCACAGGATATACTCGGTCTTTAACATAAACCGATCCCATTTTCTGCTTTAATCCGATAATTGCATTTAACATGTTATATTTTTCTTCCAACAAAAAAGGCGCCGGTGGGGCGCCATATCATACACCCTCTCATCCAGCTTCACTTACTGCGAATCAATCTGACGAACTTCTCCACAGCAAGGGCTATTGTAGCAAATGATCAAAGCTAACGCAACCATTTATTGACATGATAAACGAAAGATATTATAATCGAGTGAACATGGCTATCCCCGGGAAGGAGGGTTCTGATTCACCGCAACTTAATAGCGAGACAAATCATAGTTCCAATCCTTCAACCTCTTGTAATAATTACGAATTGAGGCAAATATTTCCAGGATTTTATAGACTTATTGACCATACTAAACATCCCATTTTAACGGGTAAGCCGGGAAAATATTGTGAAAGATATGTAATTACTGTTGATGGACATATTAAAAAAAAGGACCCCCCGGATTAAAAAATAGAACATCTTAAATTTACCCATCAGCTTATTAAGGCCAAATACTCGCGATTTCTCCCTTTTCCTCCTAATATTGGCGATTTAACAAGCTTTTCAATTTTTCCTCCTACCTGTTTTATATCTTTTTCTACTTCTTTTAATACTTGTTCAACTTCCTCATTTGTTAATTTTCCTTTCCCGACTTCGTAATGAGGTTTGATTAAAGAAATTACTCTTCCTCCATCTTTTAAATTCTTAAAAACATTGGGTAATACGTTCTTTTGTTTAGTCCAAGAGGTGTCAACTGTAATAATATCCACTTTTTCCGGCAACACCACATGCATGGCATTAGTTCTCTCCATTACAACAACCCTGTGGTCATTGCGCAATGTCCATGATAGTTCTCCATAAGCCGTGTCAACCGAATAAACTTTCTTCGCTCCGTTTTGCAGTAAACAATCAACAAATCCCCCCGTTGAACTCCCAAAATCGGCAATTGTTAAATCTTTTACAGAAATACTGAATTGATCTAAAGCAAATTGAAGTTTTTCACCGGCACGGGAGACAAAATTTGCCATATGCAAATTTTACATCTTTATTTCGATTGACACACCTGCTGGAAGATCCAGATTGGAAAGGGAATCAATGGTCCTTGGGGAAGGGTCCATGATATCGATCAATCTTTTATGTACAAGCATTTCAAAGTGCTCCTGTGAATCTTTGTCTGTAAAGGGGGATTTCAATACTGCATACATGGATTTCTTAGTAGGAAGAGGAATTGGACCTAATATTTTTGCTCCGGTAGCTATGGCAACATCCAAAATTTTTGCCGCAGCCTCATCAATAAGGCGGTGGTCGTAGCTTTTTAACTTTACTCTCAATCTACCTTGTGCCATAGTCCGTTAAGGTGCAAAAAAAAGCCCCATTACGGGGCATTGGTATTGCATTTATTTATGCAATAATTTTGGTGATGGCCCCGGCTCCTACCGTTGAACCACCTTCACGAATTGCAAATCTAAATCCTTCTTCAATTGCAACCGGCTGAATAAGTTTTACTTTCATTTTGGCGCTGTCTCCAGGCATAACCATTTCAATTCCTTCCGGAAGCGTTACGTCGCCGGTAACATCAGCTGTTTTGATGAAGAATTGGGGTTTGTACCCAGTAAAGAAAGGAGTATGTCTTCCACCTTCCTCTTTGGAAAGAATATAAACTTCTGCTTCAAACTCCGTATGAGGTGTAATTGTACCCGGTTTTGCCAATACTTGCCCTCTTTCTACTTGATCTTTCTCAACACCTCTTAAAAGCGCACCTACATTGTCTCCTGCTTGTGTAAAATCAAGACTTTTTCTGAACATTTCAAGACCCGTTGCAACCGTCTTTTGTGTTGCTTTAAGTCCGACAATTTCAACCTCTTCGTTAATATTAAGCTTTCCTCTTTCAACACGCCCCGTCGCTACTGTTCCACGTCCCTTAATTGAAAAGACGTCCTCGATAGGCATTAAGAATGGTTTATCCACATCTCTTACTGGATCGGGGATATACTCGTCAACTTTCTTCATGAGTTCCAATATCTGCTCTTCAGCTTTTGCATCACCCTCCAGAGCCTTAAGCGCGGATACCCTCACAATAGGAATTTCGTCTCCCGGATACTGATATTTCTTGAGAAGTTCTCTGATATCGCTTTCTACAAGTCCAATCAATTCCTCATCGTCCATTGCATCGATCTTGTTAAGGGCAACAACAAGCGCAGGAACATTAACCTGGCGAGCTAAAATGATATGCTCTCGCGTTTGTGGCATCGGACCATCTGGAGCCGAAATAACAAGAATCGCCCCATCCATCTGAGCGGCACCTGTAATCATATTCTTGATATAATCCGCGTGTCCTGGAGCATCAATGTGGGCATAATGTCTTTTTTCCGTCTCGTACTCGATGTGGGAAATATTAATTGTAACTCCTCTTTCTTTTTCTTCAGGAGCGTTATCAATTTCGTCAAATTTATATCCTTTGTTTACCCCACCAGGAAATTTCTTTGCTAATACAGTCGATATGGCAGCCGTAAGTGTGGTCTTGCCATGGTCAACGTGACCGATGGTACCAATATTTACATGCTGCTTGGCTCTGTCAAATTTTTGTTTTACGTCACCCGCCATATTTATTTAGTATAAAGAGACTCTTTCAAAAAAACAAGGACAATTAAAGTCCCAATGTTAGGTATTATAATTGAGGCTGTTTAGCCTTGTCAACCGGCAAATTAGACTGTATTTCCTTTACCACTCTTAGCTACAATCTGATCAGCAACATTTTTTGGTACTTCCTCATAATGGGAAGGTTCAACATAAGCCCTGGCTCTTCCTTGAGAAATTGACCTTAATTTCGTTGCATAACCGGAAAGTTCTGCCAAAGGCGCAAGGGCGTGAATGACCGTTTCCATCCCTCTTGTTTCAGTACCTTGAACCTGGGCGCGTTTGCTGGAAAGGTCACCAATAATGTCTCCCATATACTCCTCCGGAGTTGATACTTCCACTTTCATTATCGGCTCGAGTATCGTCATATCAGCTTTTTTAGCAGCAGCCTCAATTGCCATTGATCCCGCAATCTGAAAAGCAATGTCTGAAGAGTCAACATCATGATAAGTTCCATCGTATACAGTAACTTTAACATCAGTCATGGGGAATCCTGCCATAATACCCTTTTCCAACTTTTCTTTTACACCTTTTTCGATTGACGGAATAAATTCACCAGGAATCGCTCCTCCTTTTATTTTGTTCTCAAACTCAAAACCTTCTCCTCTTCCTTTCGGCTCAACACGAACGAAACAGTGACCGTATTGTCCACGACCTCCTGTTTGTCTGATATACTTTCCTTCACCCTCGGCTAATTTTTTGATAGTCTCCTTGTATGCGACCTGCGGAGAACCAGTGTTGGCAACAACGTTAAATTCTCTGCGCATTCTGTCAACCAAAATCTCGAGTTGGAGTTCGCCCATACCGGAAATGATCGTCTGACCAGTCTCAAAATTTGTTTTAACTTTAAAGGTAGGATCCTCGTCGGCAAGTTTTTGTATCGCTAGTCCCATTTTTTCCTGATCGGATTTAGTCGCTGGCTCGATTGCTAAGGAAATAACAGGTTCCGGGAAGGCAATTGATTCCAAAATTATCGGGTTTGTTAAATTGCTTAGGGAATCACCTGTTGATGTCTCTCGTATTCCAACAACGGCAACAATTTCACCCGTAAAGGCTTCTTCGATAAGCTCCCTCTGATCGGCATGAAGAAGTACAAGTTTACCGATTCTTTCTTGCTTTTGTTTACTTACATTATAGATGGCATCGCCGGCCTTTACTTTACCTGAGTAAATTCTCATATAAACGAGCCTCCCAACATGTGGGTCGGTTACAACCTTAAAAGCAAGGGCGGAAAAAGGCTCTTCATTTTTTGGTTCCCTTACTTCCTTTTCACCCGTTTTTGGATTAATCCCATTTACAGGAGGAACATCCAGTGGGGAAGGAAGATATTCAACAACGGCATCCAAAAGAAGTTGAACCGTCGCCATCCTATTGTCTCCCCCCAAAATCGGAAAGAATTTTCCCGAGACAACACCTTTTCTGATGGCACGCCTTATTTCAATTTCACTAGGATCTTGACCTTCCAGGTATTTTGCCAGAGCCGCATCGTCAAATTCAGATACAGCTTCAATTAATTCTCCCCTGTATTTCTTCACTGCCTCCAAATACTCCTGTGGTATTTCTTCTTCTGTTAGTTTATTATCCTCAGCACCCTTGTAGGTATACGCCTTCATCCTAATACGGTCAACTACTCCCCGAAGTTCATGTTCAAGTCCAATTGGATATTCAATAGGCGCGGCATTTGCTCCCAATTTCTCACGAATGGATTTTATAGACCCTTCAAAATCCGCTCCTATCAAATTAAGTTTATTTAAAATACAAATTCTTGGAACATTGTATTTATCCGCCTGTCTCCAAACTGTTTCAGACTGCGACTCAACTCCGGTTCTTCCATCAAAAACCATGACCGCTCCGTCGAGTACTCGAAGAGACCTTTCAACCTCTGCTGTAAAGTCAATGTGCCCCGGAGTGTCGATAATATTAATCCTGTAGTGGCCATTTTCTATTTCTGAACCGCTCTGCAAATCCCAAAAAGTGGTAATTGCCGCAGATACGATAGTTATTCCACGCTCCCTCTCCTGCGCCATCCAATCTGTAACAGTCGTCCCATCATCAACCGAGCCTTGTTTATAAGTTTTTCCTGTTTCAAAAAGAATCCTTTCTGTTGTAGTTGTTTTTCCAGCATCAATATGTGCAATAATCCCGATATTACGTAGTTTTTCCATCGGGACAACACGGTCCTTTGTAACCGTCATGACCATACTTGCCTTTTTCTTGGGTGGATTTACCATATATTAATTATCTGGGTGGTAGAAAGTATTTTACAAAGTACTTACCACTTAAAGTGTGCAAAAGCCCTGTTTGCTTCGGCAACCTTCTCCATGTCAAGTTTCTTTTTGACCGCACCTCCCTCACCTTTCGCAGCATCTTTCAATTCAGCTGCCAATTTAAGGGAAAAACTTTTAAAATCCGAGTTTGATCTAAGTCTTGTTGCCGCAACAATCCATCGTATCGCCAAGGATTCCTTTCTGGGACCCCTCACTTGCATAGGAACCTGGTAGGCTGCTCCACCAATTCTTCTTGGTCTTACTTCCATTGAAGGCTTTACGTTTTCGATTGCCTGAGAAAAAACTTTAATCGGATCTTCTCCTTCCTCTTTTATCTGCTCCATAGCTTCATATACTTCTTTTTCAACCACGGATTTTTTACCGTCACGCATTGCACGGTTAATCAATTTTGAAACCAATCTATTTTTATAAATCGGATCCGCTTCAATTTTTCTGATTTTTGCTGCTCCTCTTCTTGGCATATTTTTATTAATTATACTGCGGGCGTACTCGCTGCAGACTGCGCCACGGGAGTGACATTACCCGACTTTTTGGCTCCGTAACGACTGCGTGACTTTTTCCGTCCAACAACCCCACCCGTATCAAACTTTCCTCTGACAACCTGATATTTAACTCCCGGTAGATCTTTAACACGACCATATCGGATCATAACAATCGAATGCTCCGCCAGTTCGTGCCCTTCCCCCGGAATGTATGCTGTTACCTCCTGTTTGTTGGAAAGTCTGACTCTACATACTTTTCTGAGAGCCGAATTCGGTTTTTTCGGTGTCATCGTCCTGACTTGCAAGACAACACCTCTTTTAAATGGTGACGGATTTTCCGAAAAACGTCTATCCTTGGCACTAAACCATTTTCGCAATGCACCTTTTTTGGATTTTTTAATAATCCTTTTTCTGCCTTTTCTAACTAATTGAGATATTGTTGGCATAATAATTTAAATAATAAACTTCAGACAAACTTTGATTTTACCTACAACTTCACTATTTTACAAGGAAATTCTGTCTGACATCACAGGAATCAGCCTTCCAATAATAACGTTTTCTTTGAGGCCCAATAAGTGATCCTCACTTCCCATAAGTGAAGCATTTGTCAATATATCAGTCGTTTGCTCAAACGAAGCGGCAGAAAGCCAGCTTTGTGTGTAAAGTGCCCTTCTCGTAATTCCAAGACGTATTTGCTGTGCAGTTGCAGGCTCCCCTCCGGCAGAAAGTACTTTTTCATTCTCTTCTTCAAATGTCGTTTTCCCAGTAATCTCACCAGGAATAAGGAATGTGTCGCCCGAGGAGATAATTTTTACTTCATCACTCATTTTCTTGACTATCACTTCGAAATGTTTGTCATGTATATTAATCCCCTGGCTTTCATAAACTGCCTGAACCTCATTTACCAAATACTCCTGGGCGGATTTTAGTCCTCTTATCAAAAGAACCTCTTTTATATCAAGATATCCCAAAGCTAATGGGGAACCGGCTTCAATTAGTTGCTTGTCCTCAACGGCAAGTTTCAAGGTTTTGGGAACAATATACTCCCGTTCTTCTTTTGGTTTTGTCGAGGTCGAGATGACTTTGACTTTCCAACCTTCCTCAATTTCACCTAATACAACTTTTCCGGAAATTTCCGTCAGAGGCGAGAAGACTTTCGGTGTTCTTGCTTCAAACAACTCCTCAACACGTGGTAGTCCCTGCGTAACGTCAACACCAACGACTCCGCCAGAGTGTTTGGTCCTGAGAGTAAGTTGTGTACCCGGCTCCCCAATTGACTGGGCTGCAACAACTCCCACCGGAACACCCATTTGTACCAACCCTTTCTTGGAAAGATCCCGTCCATAGCATTTTGCACAAATCCCATGCCTTTCACTACATGTGAGAGGAGATCTGACAACTACTTCTTCAACCGCATTATCCTCAATAATTTTAATTTCTTTCTCCCCAATCATGCTGTCCGAGGCGACTAACACCTTACCTTTAGCATCAGTTACGTCACTTGCCAATATCCTACCAACAAGTCTCAATGTAAAAGACTTGGACCGTTCGGATCTTTTAATCAACAGCCCTTCCTTGGTTCCACAATCCTCAACCCTAACAATACAATCGTGCGAAACATCAACCAATCTTCTCGTAAGATATCCTGCATCGGCAGTCTTAAGAGCCGTATCGGTTAATCCTTTTCTTGAACCTCTGGATGATGTCAAATATTCAAATATTGAAAGACCTTCTCTGAAGTTTGATTTGATAGGCATCTCTACGATCTTGCCCAACGGGTCAACAACCAAACCTCTAATAGCAGCCAACTGTTTTACCTGATCTCTTGACGTTCTTCCGACTTTAGCATCGATAACCGTTCTGATTGGATTGTCCGTATCAAGAAGTTCCCATGTCTTGTCGGTAAGTTCCTCCGTTGTCTCAATCCACACCTTCTGATTCAAATTCCTTTTCTCTTCCAAGGTAATTAACCCTTGTGCAAAGTTGGCATCGTGTTCTGACACTCTTTTATCCGCCGCTGCAAGAATCTTTTGTTTGTCGGGGTGAACCTTCGCGTCAAAGATGCTGAAAGAAAATCCTGAAATTGTTCCACCCGCAAAACCAAGGTCTTTAACTGCATCAATCATCTCTACAACTTTTTCCGTGTCGTTAGTCGCATAAGCCCGGGCAAACAATTGTTTAATCAAAGACGATGTTATTGATTGGTTGATAAATTCATAACCGCTCGGCATAGCTTCGTTAAAAAGAATCCTCCCGACTGTTGTCTCAATAATTTCTCCCTCGATTCTGACTTTTATTGTTTGCCTTAAATCAATTTTTTGAGATTGATAGGCAGTTATTGCATCCTCTTTGTCAGAAAAAACCGACTGTGATGTCTCCAGTTTCGAATCGATACTGGTTAAGAAATATACGCCAAGTGCTATCTCTTTACTTGACGGAGTTGATATCGGACTACCGTCGGCAGGTCTTAAAAGATTATTTTGCGGAAGCATAAGTCTTTCAGCTTCTTCAATTGCTTTCTTTGAAAGAGGAACATGAACAGCCATTTGGTCGCCGTCAAAGTCTGCATTAAACCCGCTACATACCGCAGGATGAATTCTTATTGCATTTCCTTCAATCAAAACCGGATAAAAAGCCTGAATACCGAGTTTGTGAAGAGTAGGCGCCCTGTTTAAAAGTACGGGGTGTTTTTTGGTAATCTCCTCCAGTATATCAAAAACTTCCGGAGGTCTTTTCTCGAGCATGTTTTTAGCACTTTTTACGTTCGGCGCAATTCCCCTAAGAATCATTTCCTTCAAAACAAAGGGCTTAAACATTTCAAGTGCCATCTCTTTCGGCAAGCCACACTGATTAAGTTTTAATTCCGGACCGACAACTATTACCGATCTGCCTGAATAGTCAACCCTTTTACCAAGTAGGTTTTGCCTAAACCTTCCCTGCTTACCCTTAAGCATGTCTGAGAGGGATCTTAAAGGCTGTCTACCTCTTCCTCTTCTTGTTGCTTTCCGTTGTGAGGCATCAACCAAAGAATCGACTGACTCCTGGAGCATCCTCTTCTCATTACGTAAAATAATTTCCGGAGCTCCAAGGTTTATTAAGTGCTTTAATCTGTTGTTTCTATTAATTACTCTCCTGTACAAATCGTTAAGATCGCTTGTCGCAAATCTTCCCCCTGAAAGCTGGACCATCGGTCTAAGGTCAGGCGGAAGTACAGGAAGAACTTTCACAACCATAGAAGCAGGACTAATTTTTGCTCTCCTTAATCCGTCAATTAATTTGAGTCGTTTTGCTAATTTTACATATTTAGAAGCAGTGGTATTTTTAAGTTCGACCAATTCTTTTCTCAAGTTTGAGGCCAACTCTTCAACTTTTACTTCGGAAATAGCCGAAAGAATGGCATCGGCACCCATCTTCACTTCAAAAAAGTCTGTGGCATCGTACACCGCAAGTTGTTCGTACTCTTCTTCGGAAACAATTGACAGTTTTGTTAAATTTTTAACCAACCCAACCATTCCTTCAAAAAGTTCTTTTGTGTTTTGGAGAGTATTTTTTTCTTCCTTTGCCAGTGCTGCTTCTTTTTTCCTAAGATCAAGATCTATTTCGGATACTGCAAGTGATGATTGTTCTTTATTTTTAATCTTCTTTTCCGTTTTTTCCTTCTCTTCACCAGCTTTTTTCCCTAATTCAAGTTTTCTTTCCTCATAACTCTCCTTTAATTCTTTTTCTCTTACACTCCAGGCTTTTTCGATTCGGGAAATTGCCTCTTCTTTCTTTTTATTCTCGACATTCAAAACAAGATACCTGGCAAAATAAATTACCTGTTCGATAGCCCTCGGTGGAACATCTAAAAGTAGAGATAATCTCGAAGGAGCTCCTTTAAAATACCAAACATGAACAACAGGAGAAGCCAAGGTAATATGCCCCATTCTTTCCCTTCTCACTCTGGATTGGGTCACTTCAACACCACATTTGTCACAAATTACTCCTTTGTAGCGAATTCTTTTATATTTTCCACAATAACATTCCCAATCTTTTGTGGGTCCAAAAATTCTTTCATCAAAAAGACCGTCTTTTTCCGGTTTGAGAGTGCGGTAATTGATCGTCTCCGGTTTTGTTACCTCTCCATGAGACCACTTCCGAATGTCATCCGGAGAAGCCAGTTTAATGATTAACGACTTAAAATCACTTAAATTGTTTAGCTCGTTTAATAAATCCATAGTTACTTAATAACTTCTTCGACTTCCATTGGCCCAGCAGGGTTTAAAATCTCGTCCGTAGCCACAACTTCCGCTCCTGAGACTTCTGCCAATTCCTTCGCCTCAATGGTATCTTTTGATTCTTCTTCTTGTGTATTTATATACGTTCCTCCGATAGCGTCAATAGACAAACCCAAAGAGTTCAGTTCCCTTATTAAAACTTTAAAGCTCTCCGGAACAGTAGCCTCAGGAATGTCAACACCTTTTACTATCGATTCAAACGCACGTGCTCTACCTGAAATATCGTCCGACTTTATTGTAAGCATTTCCTGAAGCGTATATGCCGCCTGGTGTGCTTCAAGCCCCCAAACTTCCATCTCTCCGAGCCTCTGGCCTCCCATTTGAGCTTTTCCTCCGAGAGGCTGTTGCGTGACCAAAGAGTACGGCCCGGTTGATCTCGCATGGGTTTTATCCTCAACCATGTGGGTTAGTTTCAAAATGTAGCCCAAACCAACTACTGTATCTTCCTTAAAGTACTCACCGGTTCGGCCGTTAATTAATCTTGTTTTTCCGGAGACCGGAAGTCCAGCCTTTTTCAATTCAACAAGAATCTGTTCTTCACCAATTTTGTCAAAAACCGGAAGGGCTCCTTTTTCACCAAATTTTTTCAAAGCCCATCCAAGGTGACATTCCAACAGCTGTCCCAAGTTCATTCTTGCCAAAACCGAAAGGGGAGAAATAATAATATCGACAGGGGTACCATCTGGAAGGTATGGCATATCAGGAATCGGCATTATTTTTGCGATTACCCCTTTGTTTCCATGCCTTCCTGCTACTTTATCTCCAACCGTAATTTTTCTCATCTGGGCGACTCTAACCAATACTCTTTTAATTACGCCAGGCCCCAATTCATCACCTTTGTCACGATCCAAAATATTCACCCCAATAACAATACCCTTTTCTCCGTGAGGAACTTTCAAGGAAGTATCTCTTACCTCTCTGGCTTTTTCGCCGAAGATTGCTCTCAAAAGTCTTTCTTCGGAAGTCAGTTCTGTCTCGCCTTTAGGTGCAATTTTTCCAACAAGAATGTCGCTTGGTCCAACTTCGGCTCCGACAACCACAATTCCATCGTCTGCCAAGTTTGCCAAATCAGTTTCAGATACATTAGGAATATCTCTGGTTAACTCTTCGGGGCCAAGTTTTGTATCAACCACATCGCATTCATATTCCTCAATATGAATGGACGTTAATAAGTCTTCCCTGACCAACTTTTCACTGACTAATACTGCATCTTCAAATCCATAACCTTCAAGAGGCATATAGGCAATAACCAAATTTCGTCCCAATGCCAATTCTCCCCCCTCGGTTGAAGGTCCGTCCGCCAAAATATCTCCCTTTGCCACTTTATCCCCCGGATTCACTCTGACATTTTGGTTGTAACAGGTGGAATGGGCAGTCCGTCTGAACTTTGATATATAGTAAACTTCTTTTCTTCCGTTATCGATAAGTTCCACATCCTCCGCCAGATCTAAGGAGTCAACTTTCTTGTCCAGCTTAATTATAATTTTTTCAGAATCGGCAAATTCAACCCTACCTGAATGGATTGCAACAACACTCCTTTTCATACCTTTTGCAATATCCGCCTCCATTCCGGTTCCAATAACCGGCGATTCGGGATTAACAAGAGGGACCGCCTGACACTGCATATTGCTTCCCATCAAAGCACGATTGCCTTCATCGTGTGACAAAAAGGGGATAAGGGAAGCTGAGGTTCCGACAACCTGGCGGGGGGTCAAATCAACAAAGTCTACCAACTCGGATGGACCTTCGGATGCTACTCCATGAAACCTGAAAGGAACTCTTTTTTCGGTTATATATCCGTATCTGTCAAGTTCAACCCCTGCATGCGTAATATGAAATTGTTCCTCATCATCAGCCGTCATATAGACAATCTCGTCGGTAACTTTACATTTTGTCTTTCCGCCTTGTTTTACTTTCTCAACTTTACGGTAAGGGGTTTCAATAAAACCAAATTGATTAACTTTCGCATATAATGCCAGGTAAGAAACAAGTCCGATATTCGGTCCTTCCGGAGTTCTGACAGGATCAATTCTCCCGTATTGTGAAGAGTTAACGTCTCTTATCGAAAAAGATGCCCTCTCACGATTAATTCCGCCAAGTCCCAAAACCGATACTCTTCTTAAATTATCAAGCTCGGATAATGGATTTGTGTCATCAAGAATTGTGGAAAGTTGATTCGATCTGAAAAATTCGTTCAGTGATGCAATCAACGGTCTTGCGTTAATAAGAGTTGAAGGCACCGGTTTATCATCCGGAGATATAAGGCTCATTTTCTCTTTAACCGATCTTTCGAGCCTTAAAAGTCCGATTCTAAATGCATTGACCGCCACAAGTTCCCCAACTCTTCTAAGTCTTCGGTTGGCCAAATGGTCAATGTCATCAACTCTCCCAACGCCATTTTGTAATCCTATAAGGTATTTTATTGCTCCAATAATATCCGCTTTTGTAACAATTTGATTTTCTTTGACATTAGCCACATTAAGACCCAATCTTTTATTAATCTTGTATCTCCCCACACTACCGAGATCGTATCTTTTTGGATCAAGAAACAAAGAGGTGAACAAGTTTTCTGCATTTTCCAATAGAACTGGCTCACCAGGTCTTAGTTTCCTGTAAATTTCAAGATAAGCTTCATCTTTATTTTTCGAAGAATCTTTTGCGAATGTGGCTTTCAAATAATCATGGTGTGGATCCGTGTTTACCTCCTTAAACGTATTTATAATTTCTTCATCCGTGGAAAGTCCCATCGCTCTCAAAAATGCCGTTCCAATGACTTTCCTTCTACGATCAATTCTCGCAGCAATTACGTCGTTTTTCGATACTTCAAACTCAAGCCACGAACCCCGTAAAGGTCTCACTTCGGCCATGTAAAGCATTCTTCCCGTTGAGATATCAAGATTGCCCGAAAAATAAACCCCTGGGCTTCTGACAATCTGATTGATTACCGCCCTTTCGATTCCGTTTATCACAAACGTCCCTCTTGAGGTCATTTGTGGTAAATCCCCCAAAAAAACGTCCTGTGCCACTTCCTTACCGGTTCTCTTGTTGACAAGTACGGCGGTTATTTTAAGTGGTGCGGAATAGGTAAGCCCTTTGTCCTGGCAAACACGCGGGGATAATTTTGCAACACCGAGAGAGGGATTACCTAAGGTAATCCTCCAATTCTTTCCGGTAAAATCGTCTATGGGGGAAATATCGGCAAGTTCCTGAGCAATTCCTTCTTTTAAAAACGTCTCCCATGATTCACGCTGCACTAAAGTAAGGTCCAGTTCAGGAATATTTTTTTCTTCTTTACTAAAGTTGCGTCGGGTTTTTTTAGAAGTCATTTCTGGTTAATATATTGATAATATAAAAAAGTTGATTTTTAACCCAAAAATCCCCGAGAGACAATCTTGGGATAAAAAATCCAAGCGTACAATATTATACGCCTAGTACGGGTTTTTATCATATCCAAAAGCCCGTGTCAATACCTGAAAAGGTTTTAGTTATGCCCCAAGTATATTCTTACGTTAGAGAAATGTTCTTCGGAAGTCTTTGCGTAATGAATTTCGCCATCAGGTGAGTGTATGTAAAACCAATACTCAGAATCCTGGGGATTGGCTGCGGCTTTAAGCGATGCTATTCCGGGATTACATATTGGCAAGGGTGGTAAACCATTGTGTTTGTAGGTATTAAAGGGGGAATTTATACTCAAATCGTCTAAGGTTAAAATTGGCCACCAGTCTTCCCCACTTTTTAAGTTGGCAACAGCATACTGAACGCTGGCATCGACCTGAAGAGGCCATCCGTTTTCAATCCTCTTCCAAAGTATCCCGGCAACAATAGGTTTTTCAGAAGATGCCTTCGTTTCCCGCTCTAAAATAGAGGCCATGATAACTATTTCGCTTCTAGTGCGGTTTGTACCTTTAGGAAGAATAACTTCTCCTTCATACTTCTGGTTAAAGGTTGACTTGAGTTTATCGTATACGGCCTTTGCTCCAGCATTTCTCGGAAAAAGATAAGTATCAGGAAAAAGATACCCCTCGGAGTCTTTTGCAAGCATAAGGAATTGCTCCTTAAAGTCTCTGCCACTTTTTTCATCCATCTCAAGCGACAGGATTATTTTTTCAACAACCTCTTCTTTTCTCAACCCTTCCGGAATGGTCACCCATAGTTCTTTCGGTCCCTTACCAAGCGCATTTACAATTTCGGAAACACTCATTGACGGAGAAAGTTCGAATTCTCCTGCATTGATATTTTTTGATTTGTCAAAAAACTGTACATACAGTTTAAAAACCAACCTGCTTCTGATTAAATTCCTTTTATACAAATCCTCACCAATTTGCGAGGCAGATTTTCCCTTGGTTACGATAAAACTTACCCGTTCGTTTGAACTTATCGATACTGGAGACATATTATTTTTAAACCAATAGCAGAAATAGGAAGCAAGGATGATAATGGCGACAAGCACTAATACCAAAACATAATAGGCCTTTTTCATTGATATATTTTAACAAAAAATATTCCAGGATGTGGAGAAAGCAAAATACATAAAAAAATACGGTTAAACCTCTTCCAAAAGTGCCCTTCTGTATTTTTTACTGGATGGGGAATAAATAAAAATCCTTCCACACGAGCAGGTCACTTTTTCATTACCTTTCTCGTGCTTTTCTCTCTTACCATCAGATAAAGGCTTACCACAACCAACGCACCTTCCTTGGAAAAGAAGCCACGCCTGAATCGGAGCAATAACATTTTTCAACATAAAACTATGTTAAGTATATACACAAACACTTTGCCATTGCAAACTAAAAAAATGTTTCCTAAAGAAGAAATAGTACTAAGAAGTTTCTTTGCCTGTTTAAATTATCTGCCTAATTTAAATGTTGTCTAGATAATTTTGAAGAATAATTGTAGCTGAGTAAGCATCTTCCAAGGTTTTCCTCTTTTTCCTTTTTATACTGGCATTAATCGATAACTCCTGTGCAGTTTGGGTTGTTAACGTTTCATCCTGAAATTTTATCTCTGAGGAAATTCTTTCTCCAAGTATTTTTGCAAACTCTTTTGTTTCTCCTCCCATTTCTCCTTCAGACATACCAACAACAACAACATCTGCCGATTCTGCTTTTACAACCCTTTTGACTTTTTCCAAAGCATCTTCCTTTTTTTCAAACCTAATGACTTTTAAGGGTTCTGCAATCATTCCCTCGGAAATAGATAGCCCTATCTTTTTTCTTCCGTAATCAATCCCCAAATATTTCATAAAGATACCTACAAATTATACCTCATCAAATCTGTGTTAACAGTGCTCTTACCACCAATCTTTTTGGTTTTAACGGATGCCCGGGTGGAACACAGGTAACAAGACTAAGGTATGAGTCGTTAACCCTCTGATCCAATATCTCCAGATTGTCCGGTTCCACCTCAAACATATCCTTGACCCGATATTTATACACTACATCCCCAATATACACAAAAAATTCATCACCGGGGGTTAATTTCGGAATTGTCGAAAAGATTGTTAAATAGTTCTTTGCATTAAAAAATACCGGAAGTACTGAATGCCCGAAAATAACAGTGTTGCCGAGCCTGCCTGGCATAGCTGTTCCCGGGTATTGGATAAGCCCTTCCGAAAGATCCTCACCACCTTCATAAACCGTTGCTTTTTCTATCCCCAGTTTTGGAATGGACAGATAGTATTGGCCTGTACTTTTTTGCTCTGTACCAAATTCATAACTTGCCGACCATTCTCTAATGTTTGAATAATCCCTTCCGATTGTAGATAAAATACCATAACGTTCATTTACGGTGATTGGGCTTAATAGTTTCGGAAATCTTGTCCTGGAAGTAAGTTCATACTCAGCAATCGGATATACCGAAAAGATTATTATTAATATACCAAATACCGCCAAAATAACAGAGATTACGCGGTATTTTGCTTTCACCATTTTCTTGGACTCACTTTTCAGCGCTTATGGAAATTTCTATATTGTCAGCTATTCTGGGAAGTGTCCCAAGCTTTCCGGGAAAACGGAATTTTTTAAAATTAATTACGGATCTCACGTAACCGGGAACATTATTTTTCATATATTCATCCGCTGTTTCCGGGTATTTTCCGGTAATGTTTTTTCTAATTTCATCAATGTCAACCTGTGGAAGAAGATTTGCGCTGACAAAAAGGGACATGTAGTATGTATCATCCTTTTTATTTTTATAAGTGAAATCAGCCTGAATCTGATCATTTTTTAAACTGTATCCACTCGGAACCCTCTCGTTTAAATATTTAAGTCCCAACTCTTCTATTTCGCTTCGTTTGGCCAACACTCCCTCCGCCTCAAGATCAAGTGTTAATTTGAGCGAGGATCCTTCGTCACCAACTTTTTTGTCGTAATCTTTCTTTGCAACGGAATATGTAATCGAGTCTGTAATTAACATGTAATCCGACGATACGGCATTTTCCAATTCGTCTTTGAGTGTAGTTTCAAGTTCCTCCTGAAGACTTTCAAGCAAATTCTTCTGATCGCCTTCCGAAATCGCGTTTACTTCACGGCTACTCCCGCCGGAAAAGGCCGATTCGTTGGTTGCCTCCATATCGGAGGATGAATAGTTTGATATTGTAAAAGTAGTTCCAGAGGCGAGGTTGTACTGCGCCCCGATTTCTTTTGCTGTTACCTTTACTTTGGTAATACCGCGTGTCAACACACTGCCACTTGCTACTGTAGTATCTTCATCCAGAGAAAAATTCAAACTTCCCGGCCCTTTAACTATCGTGTTTTTTGTAAGATTGATTGAGCTGCCTGCCCGGTATATTGTAATCTCCCCCGTTGCTTTATCTCCAATCACTTTCGTACCCGTAGTTTGCATACTTTTCTCACCGGAGGTTTTCTTAGTTACAACTTCACCGGAAACAACTGCGTTTTCAAAATCTGTTGTGTTTGATGAAGCGTCTACAGAAATTTCGACTTCGTCTTCAATTTTTTTCGGGGAGACATACAGTGTTACTTCTGCCTTCGGGAAAAACCACCAAAAAGCAAAAAAACCACCAAGAAGAAGGAAAAGAAACATTAAACCGATAAAAATGGTTTTAGGTGCCTTGAATTTTAGATTAAACTTGGGGAATGAAAATTTGATTTTCGGTAGGGATATTTTGGTAAATATCGATGTTTTTTCACCCTTTTGCATTACCTGGTTTGGAGCCACCGGCTGAGGCACTGTGGGTTGGGAAATAACTTCTTCTTTATTTGCTTCTTCACGAACTTGATTTTGGGAATAGTTATCCGAGTCACTTTCCCGAAAATTCTCATAATCTCCCGATTCAGAACTGACTGTAAAACCAAAATCTTCAGGGCTCAAATTCTCCGGAGGTTCCTCCACGTTTGTAATCTGCTCCACCGATAATTCCGATTCCGGAGTTTCATTCATATTTTCAACATTTGCATTTGTGCCCAATGGAGATTCTACAAGCGGCATTACTTTTGTAACATCTCCCATCTCAGCCCCACCGGCAAGACATACAGCATAAATCTTCCTGTCAGGTGCAACAATTTCAATCTTCGGGGTGTGGAGAAATTTCACTTCCTTCAAACCTTCCCAGTCTGCCTTGATAAGCTCTTGTTTTATCTCATCCAATTCTCCTTCCTTTGAGTTATAAAGGATAATTCTTGACGGGTACGCTTCCCCCGAATAAAAACGGGAGAGTCCTTCTGTTACGTCTTCAACAACAGAAACACTTCTGGCAATTTGCGATACGCCTACAAGTTTTCCCAACCTGAAAATGGAAAGCTCCAGATTATTTTCTGAAACACCCAAAAATATCGCGTTGACCTGCCCCCCCTCCTCGCTTTTGTAATAGTTGGACAACGCCTCAGCCATTACGACAAAACCAACAGGTGTCAACGAAAGTTCCGAGCAGACTCTCTTAATTTTTGAAAGATATTCCTCTTTTATCTCGCCTCCTTCAACCCAGGAAGATACCACTCCAAAAACCACCTTAGATGGAGGATTAAGTTCCTCCGGGAAATTTTGGACTGCCGAAGAGCAGGAAGCGTCACAAGCAGAAACCAATTCTTCATCAAGATGCCACGAAGACGGAGGGCTTATAGTCACTACCTTTACTTTGTCCCCCTCTAATTTCCATATACCGGCTGACGCCCATTCCGGCTCGATAATTAAAGACCAGAAGTATTCTTCATCATCCTCTTTCTTCTTGGGCAGGATATTTTTTAAGTCCATAAATAACTTGAGATAAAAGGTGATGTGCAATCACTTTTGAAAAACCATATACACCCTTACAAGACCGCTACCTATTTTTTCTTGCTTATTTATCTTAACATGACCAATCTCTCCTGTGTAGGATACATGCGGACCACCACAAAATTCCCGACTTATAGCACTGCTCAAATCCCTTCCGACAAAATAAACTTTTACGATATCTGCGTATTTCTCACTGAAGGCGTGTATTGCTCCGGTTTTTAAAGCTTCATCTTTTGGCAGAACTTGATAATTTACAGGAAGATTTTGTGAAATTATGTCATTAATCAAATCTTCAATGTTTTTCAATTGGGTATCTGTCAATTTTTCGGGGTTTGGAAAATCAAAGCGACTGCGATCTTTGGTAATATTTTGACCCTTCTGAACAACATGGTCCCCTAATACTTTTCTAAGACACGCAAGAAGTAGATGAGTAGCTGTATGAAACCTCACTACTTCCGGAGAATCGTCAGCCAATCCCCCTTTAAAAACACCTGAGGATGTGGTTCTTGATAAATTTTTATGTTTTTCGAATTCCTCCTGAAATATTTTCCTGTCTTCCTGGTCAAACTTAACACCTTTCCTCTCTGCCAGTTCCAAGGTTAATTCAAGCGGAAAACCTTCTGACTGGTAAAGATCAAAAGCAATATTTCCACTCACTTTTTGCCCTTTGGAAATTATATCCTCAAGTTTTTTTGTCCCCCTATCGATCGCCTTTGCAAATTTATTTGCTTCCTCTTCAACAATTGCACTTATTTCCGAAGTCGGCTTAACCATTATCGGTATATTATTTTCAGACAAATCTATAATTGGAAAACCCGAATAATTTCCACCCGAAAGAGATTTTGCATGAAGAACCGCTCTTCTTATAAGTCGGCGCAGAATATACCCGTGTGCCTTGTTACTGGGATAAATTCCTCCTGAGATCAATGCAATTGAAGCTCTCAAATGATCCGCAATAATTCTGAAGCTTCTATCTATTTCCTCACTTTCACCGTATTTTATTTTATATTTTTCTTCAATTTTTCCGATAATGCCTGAAAATAGATCTGTTTGGAAAATATCCGGGTTTTGGTTAATGGCTGCCACCATCCGCTCCAACCCACCTCCAAAGTCAACATTTTTTTGCGGAAGTTCTTCAATTTTTCCCTCGTCGACTTTTTTATATTGGATAAAGACCGAGTTGCCGATTTCTAAAAACCTACCACAATCACAATTAGGATGGCATTTTTCATTTTTATATGGTGAGTTTTCGTGAAGATGCAATTCTTCTCCAAAATCATAAAATATCTCTGAGTCCGGTCCACCAATATGACCGACGTTCATTTCACTTGGAGTTCCCGTCATTGACCACCAATTCTTCTTTGCGCTATAAAAAACAATCTTACTTTCGGAAATCCCGATTCTTTTCCAGATTTCAAAAGATTCCGTATCTTTGGGAACATCCTCAGTCCCATCAAAAACCGATACCCAAAGCCTCTCTTTATCAAGTAACAGCTCTTTTGTTAAAAACTCATAAAGCCAAGCCAGCTGGTCAGATTTGAAATAATCACCCAAACTCCAGTTACCCAACATTTCAAAAAAAGTAATATGTCTATTATCCCCAACCTCTTCAATATCCCCAAGCCTGATTGACGGTTGTGAATTTGTAAGCCGTTTCCCGTCTGGGTGGGCATCACCCAAAAGATATGGAACAAGCGGCTGCATTCCCGCAGATGTAAAAAGAGTTGAAGGGTCATTATCCAAAACCAATGGTGCCGGGGCAATTTCTTTATGATCCCTAGGTGAACTTTTAAAATACTTTATATATTTTTCTCTAACATCGACTGCTTTCATGAATTTAAATTATAGCTTCATTTAAACTTTGAATCTATATCAGTTAATTTAATAAGATTTATAACCCCTGAAAAACGATAAAGGCAAACATAAATCACCCTCCGACAACATTTAATCTTATTTATTAGAATTTATTGAAAAACTGAAGTATTTCAACTTTTTATTTCGCTTTTGTTGCCTTTTCTTAACAGTTCCAATATACCGGATAACTTTTCAGGTCTAATCATACCGCCGCCCAAAATTGAATCATCCAAAATGGTATTTACTTTTTTAACACCCTTCCTTAAATCAAGAAGTATTAAAAACACCTGCACCCCAACGAGAAGCAAAAGCAAGGTCAAAACAACTACGACAATGATTAATAGTGACTGAACTCCGTCCATAATACTTAAGGTAATTTCGGAATAATTTCGCGAACGACAACCGTCTCTTTCCCGTAACGGGACCTGGACACAAAAACAAGGTTTTTGGTATCTTTACCAACACTAATTTTATCAGAAAATTCCCCCGTTTCTGAAACCAAAACCTGTTGGTTGTTAACGGTTAATGTGGCATCGGAATCGGTCTTGCCAATAACTTTCACCTCTTTTTCAGTAATTTCTACTGCGTTTTCGGGCTGAAGAATATCCAACTTTGGAGGGGCTATATATAAAAGATATTGATAGACAAGATAAGCTAAAACACAAAACACAGCCAAGACAGACAATGCAATTGTAATTATTTTCGGACTTACGGAATGCTTTAAATTCAAATCCGGTTTAGGATTAATTGGCAATTTCTTTTCGTTAAATGGATAATCACGCCGTAAAAATGCCGTTGCCGAGTCTTCCGGAATATTAAGCTTTTTAGCGACGGATTTGACAAACCCCTGTATTACCGGGTATTCGGGAAGATTGTCCCAATCTCCTTTTTCAATTAAATCTATAAACTCCTTCTTAATTTTAGTATCCTTCTCCATCTGTGAGAGTGAAAGCTTCTTTTTAACTCTTTCCTCCTTCAGGAAGGACCCTATTTTTCTCATGTTAAGTTTATTAACCTATTAATATTTTTGAAGACTATTGCCGCATTGCGTCTTCGGTTTTACTCGCAAAAACTTCCTCGGGACTGCGAACCAAGACTTCCCGTCCTTTAGAAGAATTATCCAGTGGCCCCACAACGCCCGCAGATTCAAGTTGATCCATAATTCTTGCAGCTCTTGCATAACCTACTGAAAGCCTTCTTTGGAGCATTGATGCAGAAGCTTTTTCGTACTGGCAGACCAACTCTACGGATTTCTTGAAGAATTCGTCGATTTCCCCGTCAACCCCCGGGACACTTATCGCACCCGGGTTTTTGGGCATCGTTGTTACTTCCTCCGTATACTGCGGCTCAACCCCCTGATTTTTAATAAACGATACAAGGTTATTGATATCTTTATCGGCAACAAATGCCCCCTGAATTCTTACCGGTTTTGCCTGCTCTGGAGGAAGATATAGCATATCTCCCTTTCCGAGAAGTTTTTCTGCCCCTTGGGTATCAAGAATAACCCTCGAATCAACCTGGGAGGAAACCGCAAACGCGACACGGCAGGGAATATTCGCTTTAATAAGACCCGTAATGATGTTGACACTTGGCCTTTGTGTTGCCAAAACCATGTGTATTCCTGTAGCCCGGCTCATCTGAGCAATTCTTGTGATTGCGTCTTCGACTTCAACCGGAGAAAGAAGCATTATATCCGCAAGTTCGTCAATAAATAAAACAATATAAGGCATTGCCTGAAAACCCGACATTTCATTGTATGCATCGATATTTCTTGCTCCGGCTTCGGCAAAAAGTTTATACCGCCTATCCATTTCTCCCATCAACCATTTAAGTGCCGAAACAACCTTGGAAGGCTCAGTAATGACAGGGGAAAGCAGATGAGGTATTCCATTATAATTTGTCATCTCAACGCGTTTCGGATCCACTAAAATCAGTTTCAATTCCGAGGGTGAAGTTCTGAAAAGAAGCGTCGAAAGAAAGGCGTTGATACAAACCGATTTACCTGAACCTGTCTGACCTGCAACTAAAACATGGGGCATCCTTGCTAAATCCGCAACAATAGCCTTGCCAGAAACATCGAGTCCAAGCGATACGGCAAGTTTACTTTTATGTGTCTTCATAGCTTCGGATTCGAGCATTTTCTTAAGTGGCACAAATTCGGGAGCAATATTGGGAAGTTCTATTCCAACTAAAGACCTTCCAGGAATCGGAGCTTCAATTCTAATTGTTCCAGTAGGAGCCGCTAAAGCCAAAGCAAGATCTCTTTCAAGCGCCGTAATTTTTGAAAGTTTTGTTCCAAGGGCAACTTCCAAAGCATATTGTGTAACAGCAGGTCCCAAATTAACCTCGACAACTCTTGCGGCAATACCGAAAGATTCAAGAGTTTGCTCAATTGTTGCCGCGTTGTTTTTAATATCCCCTCGGTTGGCTTTACCACCGCTAACCTCGGCAAAAATTGAAATCGGAGGGTATTTCCATATTCTCTCCTCCCCAGAAACATTGGTTAATACTTTTTGAGCAGAAGATTGTGTCTCAAAAATGTCAGTCTTTGGCAAGTCACTTTTAGGCTGGTTAATTGACAGTTTTGTATCGGAAAATACCGGTTTGTCGCCCATCACCCGAAGATCCCCCTTTTGTGCGGTTTTAAAGATTCCACCGGCAATAGGCTTTCTTGCCGCAACTTTTCCCCTAATAATATATTTTCTGAAAACATCTCTTAAAAAGATATATATCTGATCAAATGAGGTATTAAAAAGGATTACCAATCCAACAAAAGATGTTCCCGTTAGCACCATAAAAGCCCCTATGTCTGTAATCAAATTTGAGATCCCTCCCCATCCCCGCTCACCGACTTTCCCTGCTTTTGCCAAAAATACAACTGAGATAAAAAATAGAAGAGATCCTATGACAACATTAGGCTGGCTTAAGGGAATCCGGAGGTGTGAAACCATCAATCCAAAAGCAATAAATATAAATGGGATAAAAACAGCTCCCCATGAGAAAAGATCCATAAGAAACTCGTTTAGTTTGTATAATACTAAACCGTTTCTGGTAAATGAGATTAAAATAAGCCCAGCCAGTACATAAAAAGTGATTTGGACAATTGTATAAACTGTTCCCGGTTTTAGTTTCAACTTAAAAGCCTTTTTCGATTTTGTTTTGTAGCGCTTTCTTTTACTCATAACAACACTCCAATTTCATTATACTTAAATGTCCAATTCATTCCAACAGGAAGGGGGAAATCAAGAAGGAGAAATTAAACCTCAACAAAAATCGGTAAGATCATTGGATGTCGTCCAGTTTTTTGGAAGAAATATTTTTCAAGAAATATTCTTGCTGTTTTTTGTGCAGATTTACCCTCAATTCTGCCGTTTTTAACAATTTGGGACTTAAGAGAGTTTTGTGCTTTTATCAAAAGATCTTTTTCGGTCTTTTCGAAAACAAAGCCTCTGCTGATTATTTCCGGATTACCGATTGCTCTTTTGTCCTTTCCAACTTTAACAAGTGCAACAACGAATCCCTCCTGACCTAATACTGTCCTATCTCCTAAAACAACTCTTCCGATATCTCCAATTCCCAATCCATGAACCAATACTTTCTTGGTCGGAATTCTTCCCCCTTGATTGGCTTGACTGTTATTAAAATCAACATTATCACCAGGTTTTAATATGAAGACCCGCTTTCCGTCGACACCGTTTCCGACAACTAATTTCTTGTAAGCGTGCATGAAACGAACAGCACCGCCAATCGGGACAAAATATTTCGGTTTTACAAGGTTAAAAAGCGAGACAATATCTTCCTGACTTCCGTGTCCAGATACATACAATCCTTCGTTGAGTTCGTAGTAGTGCACATCCACCCCTTTATCGATAAGTTCGTCAATTACATAATCCTCACTCTCTTTCGAATAGGGAGGTGCCGGGTCAGCCGAAAAAATCACCATATCGCCAACCGCAACCTCCAATCTTTCGTGTTTACCCTCGGCAAGACGGTAGAGAGAACTTCCTACCTGGCCATAACAACCAGAAACAATGTAGGCAAGTTTATTTTTCGGAAGTTTATAAGAATCGTCTATTGAAATTACCAGATCCTTCGGGTACTGAAGATATCCGAGTTCATAGGCTTTTTCGGCTTTCTTTTGAATCGAACGCCCCACATAGACAACTTTTCTCCCCATTCTTTTTGCGACGTTAATCATCTGCTGAAATCTCCCGATATTTGACGATATAGCCGTCATAAAAAGTGCTTCTTTTGCACTCATGGCAACTTTGTAGATATTTTCCTCAAGATGGGCTTCTCCTTCGGTAAAACCCGGTTTATTTGACCCCAAACAATCGGAGGCAAGACATAGTGCTCCGTTTCCGGCAAGAGATTTTATTCTCCCAACATCGATCCCCTTCCCAACGACCGGATTTTCGTCCATTTTATGCTCGGGAACGTGGAAGACTCTCCCTTCGGGGGTGTCTATAGCAAATCCGCAAGAATCGGGAACCGAGTGTGTAACCCTGAAAGGATGAAACTTGAAAGGCCCTACCTGAAACTCACTGTTATCAGGATCGAATGTGTTAATTTTTACACCCTCAACTCCATATTCATCAAACTTATCTTTCAGAAATTCCGTAACCAAAGGAGGAGACCAAATCGGAACGGACACTTCCCTCAACAAAAAAGGTAGTGCTCCTATGTGGTCTTCATGACCCTGGGAGACAACAATGCCTGCAAGCTTGTCTTTATTTTTTAAAATATAGGAAAAATCGGGAAGCACCAAATCCACTCCCGGCATTTCCAAATCCGGAAAACCCACACCACAATCTACAACAACCATTTTTCCGGCTGCTTCGTAAACATATAAATTTTCCGTTACACTGATTGTGCCCGAAAGGGCAATAAATTTTAAACCCATAATTTATACCAAATTTAATTGTTTTACTTCATTTGCTTCCGCCTTACTCTCCTGAATTTTATCACTTTTTTCTTTAATGTTTTGCATAATTTTTGGAATTTTCTCAAAATCTTCAATCAATTTAAGTTTAATTTCAGAGTTTCGAAGTGCAGCCGCAGGGTGATACATTGGAATAACCAATAATTCTTTGCCCTTCCACTCAACTATCTTTTCTTTTCCATGTGTACTTGAAATAAAAACGCCGGGTAAAAACTTTGCCATTGAAAATCTCCCTAGGGTTACGATTACCTTAGGATTGATAATTTTTATTATCTCATCCAAATATTTGCCAAATGCATTTATCTCAAACGGTAATGGATCTCTGTTTTCCGGAGGACGATAATGAATAATATTTGTGATATAAACATCACTTCTTTTAATTCCAATTTTGGCAAGCAACTGATTTAGAAGTGCTCCTGCATTACCGACAAACGGCAGTCCTTTAATGTCTTCCCAGTAACCTGGGCCCTCTCCGATAAATAAAATCTCGGAATTGGGGTCGCCATCACCAAAAACCAAATTTGTGGCTCCGTCACGAAGAGGAAGGGCTAAGTCCATTCTCATTTTTTCTTTGAGTTCTCCTAGGATCTTACTTTTATCCATAAATTTATCTGGGCAGATATTCTTTAATGTTTTGGGGGGTAAGATCAAATCTTTGACCTTTTCCTTCAACCATCAATCTGGCAATTTTTCTGACCACTCCTTTGATTGTGCGCTCCAAGGTTCTTGTCCCTGCATCAAATCCTAAAGGTCTTACAATCTGAGGCCAAACCTCTTCAGAAATGTTTATACCCCCCTCCGGAATTCCGGAATCTTTTAGAATTTTGGGGAACATGTAATCGCGTCCGATTGTTATTTTTTCCTTGTCCGAATATGACGGCATTGTAATCGGTTCAAGCCTATCTAAAACGGCCGTTGCGATATGATTGGTATTGTTGGCAGTTGCGACGAATAAAACCTCCGAAAGGTCAAACGGGTAATCCACATAGTGGTCAGTGTATGCATGGTTTTGTTCCGGATCCAAAAGTTCGACTAGTACTCCCATAATTGATGCCCGTCCAGTATCGGTTACTCTGTCAACTTCATCCAAAAGAATTACGGGGTTTTTGGCGTTTGCAGTTTTTACTGCTTTTATCACTTTTCCCGGTTCCGCCTCTGCCTGGACTCTCGATTGACCCCTTAAGTCAAGAGGACTCTCCATTCCTCCGAAGGGAATTCTTACAAATTTTCTTCCCAAAGCTTCAGCAATAGATATAGCAATCGTTGTTTTACCAGTTCCAACTAAACCAACGAAACAAAGTGCTGGTGCCCTTTTAATTCCTTCCGTATCGCCCCTTTCCTGCTTAAGTTTCATTATCGATATGTACTCCAAAATTCTGTCTTTGATGTCGTCCAGTCCGAAATGATTTTTATCGAGTATCTGCCTGGCATGAACCAAATCTAAATTGTCCTGTGTACGGTTATACCAAGGAAGAGTAACTATCCACTCCACATATTTTGAGATACGATCCAATTCCGGTAAGAAAGAGGCGGACGATACAAGGTTTTTCAACTGATCCAACCGGAGCAAAACATTCTTTTTCAATTCATCAGGAATTTTAACACCTTCAAGTTTGTCTACTAAAAGTTTTATCTGTTCCTCTGAAGACTCTGTTGTTGCCATACACAATAATATTACCACGAATTAACGAGTTACTGTCACCTTGCAAAAAAATCGTGAAGAATAAAATTATCTTTCGTATTTTCCTTTTACTTGTTCCAAAAGTCTACTGGTGGGAAAATGTGGCCCGCCAGTGCTTGTCCCTCTTGAGAATCTTCCGCCTCTTCTATCAGAGCGGTTAAAAGATTTCCGATATCCTCCTCCACCTGAATAACCACCGCTTCTTCTTTCTTCATGCCCACCGTTTCCACCTCTTCCGCTGTTTGTACTTTTTGGTTTGTCGTGATCTAAAAGCATTGAAAGATTTACTCTTCCCAATTCGTCGACTTCCTTAACCCTGACTTTAATCTGATCACCCATTTTAACAATATCCGAGGGGTTACTGACAAAATCGTCACTCATATCCGACACATGAACCATTCCCTCTTTGCCGGGGAGAATTTCAACAAAGGCACCAAAGGGTTGAATTCTTTTAACAATTCCGTCATATATTTCTCCAGCAACCGGTTCCCTGAAAATATTTTCCACTTCAGTGATTGCTTTTTCCACATCTCCAGCTTCGATTGCCGAAATAAAGACGTTTCCTTCTTCGTTGACATCAACCTGTGCACCGCTTCTGGCAATTATTCCTTTGATCACTTTTCCTCCTGCTCCGATAAGTTCCCCAATCTTTGCGGGGTCGATTTTCATAATTTTGATCTTTGGAGCATATTTTGACACTGCTGTCCGTGGAGCCGATATTGCGTCATTCATAACGGAAAGAATTTTCATTCTGGCAACACGGGCATTTTTAAACGCTTCGGATAATATTTCAACTGTCAGACTCAAAGTTTTGACATCCAACTGAAGGGCTGTAATTCCTTTTTCGGTCCCGGCAACTTTAAAATCCATGTCGCCGTTTCCGTCTTCTATACCGACAATATCTGTTAATACTGCAAATTCTTTCTCCGACTCTACAATCAATCCCATTGCGATACCGGCAACAGGTGCCTTAATTGGAACTCCCGCATCCATCAAAGACAAAGTGGAACCACATGTTGAAGCCATGGAAGTCGATCCGTTTGAAGAAAGAATTTCCGTTACAACTCTTATTGCATAAGGGAATTCATCTTCCGATGGAATGACGGGAAGAAGTGCCCTTTCGGCCAAGGCACCGTGTCCGATCTCACGTCTGGAAGGGCTTCCGACCCTCCCTGTTTCTCCTGTTGAATAGGGAGGCATCGAATAGTGATGCATGTAACGCTTTGTCTCTTCCCCTTCGGCTGATTCAATCGTCTGTCCCAAAGAAGGAGCTCCAAGAGTTGCTATCGAAAGAGCCTGTGTCTGTCCGCGGTTGAAGATTGCAGAACCATGAGTTCTCGGAAGTACTCCTACTTCAGCCGAAAGTGGCCGAATCTCATCGTGTTTTCTGCCGTCAGGCCTTTTACCGGAAAGAATAAGTTTTCTGACCTCTTCTTTAAAATACTTGTCAAAAATTTTAACGGCATTTGCTTTCTCCGAAGCGTCTTCAAAATTACCTGCAAGACCCGCTTTAACTTCATCATAAGCGCTATATCCAGCTTCTTTTGTCGCCATCTTGGAAATTAATGGTGTAATTTCGTTCTTAACAAGTTCTTTGACCTTTTTAACCAAACCGTCATCAAATTTCTCTTTTTCCAATGAAATCTTCTTTACTCCGACCATGTCGGCAAATTTGCTAATTTCCATAATGATGTTTTTACCTTCTTTTTGTGCCAGTGAAATTGCCTCCAGCATCTCGTCTTCGGGTATTTCTTTTCCGCCCGATTCGATCATGACAATCGCTTTATCGGTGGAAGAAACCACTAAATCCAAATCCGACTTGGAAAGTTCTTCCGTAACTGGATTCACAACCAACTTTCCGTCAACTCTCCCAACTTTAATAACTCCTACCGGTCCGTTCCATGGAATAGGCGCGATCGATAAAACTGCAGAAGCAGCAACAGCAGCAGTTATTTCGGTCGAATTCTCCATATCGACAGAAAGAAGGGTGATCATGAGCTGGACATCTTGTCCGGAATATTCTTTGGGAAACAGCGGCCTAATTGAGCGATCGATAAGACGTCCTGTCAAAATCTCTTCATCGGAAGGCCTACCTTCTCTTTTAACCCAACGGCTTCCTTTAATCCTTCCGCCGGCATAGAGTCTTTCCTGGTAATCAACAGAAAGAGGAAAATAATCCAGAGGCATTCTCATCGGAGCGGACACAACCGTTGCCAATACAACCGTTTCTCCACACGATGCCATAACGGCGCCTGTTGCTTGACCGGCAACATGTCCCGTGGAGAGTGTAAACTTCTTTCCTGCAATTTCAAAACTATGTTCTATTTTTTTCATAAATGAAGCCAAAAGCAAATGCTTTAAGCAAAATGTTCTTTAATTTTAACAAATATCTATTACCTTTCTTCTTACTTTTCTAATTTTAGTTCCTTAATGAGGTCTTTGTATCTTTCCTCACTTCGCTTCTTCAGATAGTTTAAAAGTCTTCTTCTTTTTGCAACCATCGATAAAAGGCCTCGTCTCGAGTGAGCGTCTTTTTTATGTTCTTTCAAATGATCTGCAAGTTTGTTTATCTTATTTGTAAGAAGGGCGATTTGAACTTCAGGAGAACCTGTATCGCCCTTTTCTCTTGCAAACTTTTTGATGATGTCTTGTTTTTCGTCTTTTTTCAGCGCCATATCCGTATAAGCCTAAGTAAATCGTTCAATCGATAAACCTAGCTGTACTTGAGGAAGTATTCTAACACGATAATTTCGCACTTTCAATAGAGAAACTCAAATAAAAATTCTAGCTGTGTTAATTTATAGAAGTACCTCTATAAACTTTTGGCTGCAGCCAATCGTCGGGTGGATTTAATATTTCCTCATTCGCTTTTGCAGCATTGTCATCAGTAACAGGAGTGTCCTGAATTTCTTGCGGAGTCTCTGGTTGTACCTGGGAAAAGTCGGCGTAATCGGTTGCTGTAACTGATTGCATTATCGGCTGATTTTCGGGAATTTCAGGTTTAACAACAGCCTGGGGAATTGATCCTTGTGGATATTTATTTCTGTCAACCGTCTCACCCGAGAGTCTTCTTCCGCCAGCTCTAATTAGAGCTGCGGTAACTTCAAATGTCTCGGCCGAGACATTTTTGGATTTGTAATTTTGAGTTGCGTCTTCAATACCCATTAAAAAGTTCGTTGCAATATCCGAATCAACTTGAATTTGGGCTTCGCTCAATAAAAAGAAGGTTAATTCGGATACTGATGCCAACGGCTGGGCAAAAGTATATATTACTTTCGATGGATCAACTGTCAACGGATGTGTTCCGATATGGTACATTTTTGACGATTCAGTGCCTTTGACTGAAAGTTGTGGAAAATCGGCGTCTGTATTACCACCAAAAAGAATTACCGTGTCAGCGGATACTCCTTCATATGTAATCCTTACCTGCTCCGCTTTCGGAGGGTTGATTCCGGATTTGGGAAGCACGGTTAATTTAAATTGGTCTTCAACAATGTCATAACTTACTTTTTCAATGTTGTTGGCATCATATCCTGAAAAGCCTATAACCAAATTCTTATTGCCGGTTTCTCCGGAAATTCTATCAACACCGATTAATCTGTTTAATGAAACTGTGACTGGAGACGCCGACACAATCTGAACAGGTTTGGAATCCTTAAGGCCCAAAAACAATGACAGTGCCGATGCTACTTCGTCAAAAGACGGTGATTTGGGAAGAAAAATCACAAGAGACTGGGATTGTGCGATAACCGATCTAAATGAACCTTCCATAGTATGCTCCTCAAGAGCGCACCGATAATACCATATCTCCTATAGTAAAATCAAGTTGAGGTTGAAAAATTATTCCGAATTCTTCCCCCTGTTTGGCTTCAAGAATATCTTTTTTCTCTTTCTTCATTGAAATTGCCTTTACTACTCCTATCATCTTTTCGTTTCTAAAAATCTCAAGCTTTTCGGACTTAGCAATTACTCCCTGCACAACCTTGCACCCCGCAACTTTTTTGTTCTCATATGGAAATGAGGCCACAATCTGTGCTTTTCCAAACACTTCTTTTTGGCCGGATTTTAATATTTCTTCAATTCTTTCAAAGAGTTTGTAAATTATGTCAAAAGATTCAATCTTAACGCCCTCCGTATCAGCAAGTTTTTCAATGTTATGGGGAACTTTCACTTCAAAGGCAAAAACCAGGCAGTTTTTTGCCGATTTGGCGGAAAAAATGTCCGCTTCAATTACTTCACCAATACCCGACGAAATCACTTGTACATCGGAGGGGAGATTGGTTAACAGTGCCTCAAGACTCCCGGATGTTTGTGCCTTAAGAACTAAATTCAATTTCGATTCTTTTTGGGTTATTTCGGAGGGAGTATTTGACTGTATCCAACTTTGCAAGGAGGAGGCACTTCCGTTTGATTCACTAATTTTTGCACCAACGGATGGAATCTTTTCAAAACCAAGTACCAATGCAGGTTCTCCCGGCAAAATTTCCTGAACCGCTTTATCCTGGTAATCAAAAAGTGCCTTGACTTTTGATTCAACCCCATCAATTAAAATCTTTTGGCCGACAGCGAGCTTACCGTTTCTGACAACAACCGATGCTAAACTTCCACGTCTGTCCCTTCTTGTTTCAACAACAAATGCATCAAGTTCTCCATCGGCATCCGCTTGGATATTATTCATCTCTGAAATCAGAGTTAGCATTTCTAAAAGTGAATCGAGTCCTTCGCATTTTTTGGCAGATACTTTCAAAAAAGGAGTATCTCCTCCTCTTCCTTCAAAAAGAACCCCTTCTTTTTCGATTTGGGAAACTGCACTATCCGGATCGGAACTTGGAAGATCGGTTTTTGTTAAACAAACAAGGAATGGAATGTTCTCTTTTTGGATGATTTTTATTGCTTCTTTTGTCTGTGGTTTCACTCCGTCATCGCTTGCAACGATTAAGATCGCAATATCGCAAACATGTGCACCTCTTGAGCGCATTTGCGTAAAAGCTGCATGACCGGGAGTGTCAATAAAAGTTATCCTTTTTCCTTCCCTCGTGGTTACAATAGAAGCTCCGATACTTTGTGTAATTCCTCCCGCTTCCTTTGAAGCAACATCAGTTTTCCTGAGGGCATCAAGAAGTGTAGTCTTTCCGTGGTCTACATGCCCCAAAATGGTTACAATCGGCGGTCTTGGTTTCAACATAATATATTTCCTTTCTATAACTTACTCTTCCCATGTTAGGATTGATCTGAGCTTGGCAATTGCGTAGAGACTTCTTCAACTTTCTCTTCTTTTGCTTTTTCTTCGGAAACACCCTCGGAGGGAGTCGTCTCGGTTACTTCTTCAACGATCGTTTCAACCGGGGATTTCTCTTCTTTAATGTCCTCTACAACTTTTTCCACAATGCCGGTCTGGTCATTTTTAATGTCAGAAACATTTTCTACTATCTCTGTCTCTTTTTCCGATTTAACTTCTTCCGCTGGACTTTCTGTAGAAGGTGTTTCAGATTTCTTGCCTTTAACAACAAGTTCTTCGATATCAATTTTCCAATCGGTTAATTTAGATGCTAAACGGGCATTTTGTCCTTCTCTTCCGATGGCAAGTGAAAGTTGCTCCGAAGGGGCTTTGACAACCGCCGTTTTTTCTTTTTTGTTAAGCGTCACTACCATTCCTTCAGCCGGTGAAAGAGCTCCTTTAATATATTCGGCAGGGTCTTCATTAAACATGACTATATCCACTCTCTCACCACCCAGCTCGTTGGTAACCGACTGAACTCTTACTCCTTTTTGGCCTACACATGAACCTACCGGATCAACTCCTGTTTGTCCGGAGGAAACTGCAATTTTTGTACGCACTCCCGGTTCCCTGGCTATTCCGTTAACAATCACGCTTCCCGAGGAGATTTCAGGAACTTCCCTTTCAAAAAGCTTTTTAACAAATTGTGTATCGGCTCTGGATAATACTATTTGCTGTCCGCGGGGAGTTTCCACAATATCTTTCAAAAGGAAAGACATTCTTTGATTTAGGTTCAACCTTTCATTTGGAACACGCTCAACGGATGGCATTATCCCCTCCGTTTTTCCAAGATCAACTCTGACGTCAGACCCTTCAAATCGCAAAATCATCCCGGACACAAGAGCACCAACCCTCTCCGTATACTCACCCATAATTGCACCCTTTTCGGCTTCTCTGATTTTCTGGTGTATTACCTGTTTTGCAGTCTGTGCGGCAATTCGTCCAAAACCCGGGGGTGTGACGTCTTTTTTCTCGGCTTTTGAAGTGTCGACTTTTCCTTCTTCATCCGGTTCGATATGATCCCATGCCAATATCTTTGCTTCTCCGTTTGTGGAATTTAAAATAACATCATAATCAAGAAGTTCCGGGTCTTCCCCGCGATCTTTCGCATCTTTTTTATAAGCTGCAACAATTGCCTGCTTAATTGTGTCCAATATAACCTCGGGGTCGAGGCCCCTTTCCATCGCAATAGCCTTTATTGCCTGCGCAAATTCTGTCCTTGGTGTTTGCATATTAAAAAAAATGGCGGGCATTTCTCCCACCAAATCTCATTTAAACCATTGATAGTTTACTGCAGATGTATTTAGAAGTCAAAGCCTCTCTTTGTGTATTAAAAACCGCAAGAGAAAATATAATTCTTTATAGACCTTCCTTTTTTAAGTCGTTTACCAAATCACGCTGCTCACGAGTAAGGCGCTCCGGAGTAGTAACAAGAAGGCGTACATACTCGTCTCCTCTTCCTCTTGCATGTATTGCCTGTATACCCTTGGCACGAAGCCTTACCATTGTTCCGGATTGTGTTCCCGGACGGATTTTAATCTTTACCGATCCGTCAACCGTCGGAACATCAACAGCCCCTCCCAACACTGCCATCGTGAAAGGAATTTCCATCTTCACATAAATATCGGCGCCATCACGCTCAAACAAGTCATGGGGTTTAACATTAACGGAAAGAATAAAATCGTCAAACTTAATACGTTGCCCCTCATCTACACCTGCAGGTATTTTAATTTTTCGTCTCTTCCCGTTTATTGATACTTCCTTTTCGACTCCGTTTATCGCCTCCATAAATTCGATGGAGATACTGTATCTCGGAAGCTGTCTTGAACGGGAACGCGCACCAAAAGGATTTCCTCCACCAAAAATACTATCAAAAATATCAAACGGGTCACCAAAGTCAAAACCCGCATATGGCGAACCGTCTCCACCGGAAGTCGTATAGGTATACGTAAATGGTCCCCACTGTCCCGCCTGTCCGCCAAATGGACTACCGGTACCTCTTCCAAATCCTCCACCAGGCTCAAAAGCGGAGTGTCCGAACTGATCGTACGCGGATTTCTTTTGTGAGTCAGACAACACCTGATATGCTTCATTTATTTCCTTAAAACGCTTTTCCGCAACTTCCTTATCGTCTTTGTGCCGATCCGGATGCCATTCCAAAGCTTGTTTTCGATAAGCTTTTTTAATCTCGTCTGCTGAGGCTGTTTTTCCAACCCCCAATATATCGTAATAATCGGATTTTCCGTCTGCCATATGTGAAAGTTATATTAAATGAATTAAACAATAACTTAAAGAGCTATTTTAGCACTCAACATAAACTTTTGCTAATATTGAAGTATTCATTTTTCAAACCATTGACCCGTTTCTCTTTTCAGCTCCCTTGTAGCAATTTCCTCGGCTTTATGCCTTTGGAGAGCAAGTTCCAAATCGTGTTTAGCAAGGAGTGTATCTGTCACATTTTCAAAGTCATCATCACCTGCAATTCCCCATTCACTTTTCTTTTCTAACTTTGCCCGTTCAAGTCTTGGAAACGACCTTGTTTTTTTATCAAACCTGGCCAAATTGACTAATTTTCCAAGTTCCTGATCATCCATTCCCAAAATCCTTAATGTATGGATCAAATCATAGGCATAAAGTGCGTCGGTCAGGTCTTTACCACTCGGTTCATAAGCATTAATTATATGCTCCGCAATTTCTCGCCTATGGATAAATCTTTCCCTACCGTTGGTTGGAGATTCGGCTGAGGCTTCAAAGGCATGAACTTCCTGAAGCATTTCGTCATTCTTTAAGCCCTTTTCCATCTGATTGGTCAGTAGTCTTATAGCATTTGATATCCCTATTGCAGCAATCACCCCATACTTTCTGACAAGTGCAAAATAGCTGGCGGTTGAAACCGCACTTAATCCCAGAATCGCCGCCCTTTGTTGTTTGCTCCACTGTGCATCATGGGTTAATTCGTGGTCTAATGAAGCTATCACTTCGGGGAGAGTTCCTTCGGTTGCCAACATCAACCACATCTCCTCGGACGTAGGTGCCTTCTCCGGAATGAAAATTGTGTCCAATATGGGTGCATACGATGCTGCAACACCTTTCCTGGTCATAGATTTCGCAAGAAAGTTTTCGGGTGCTAAAAATTTCACCAAAGCTTTAAATTTCCCATTTTCTAATCCGGCAACTAATGCGGAACTTATTCCAACATCCTCAAGCTCCTTAAGATATCCCGTTTCTCGTTGTAGCCGCAATATTGTTGCGTCAAAACCTGCGTCTCTATCTTGTTCTGGAATCCGATCCATTAAATACCTTGCCTCCCACACGGGTAAACCAACCGGTTTTCTTAAGTATAAGAGCTTACCCTCGACAGTACTTTTGTATTTACGAAGCTCATTTATCTTTGGATTATCAGCACCCACGAGATCCAAAGCGGAAAATCCCAAGCGTATTTCATGTTCCCATCTAATCTGAGCCCACTTGTCAGGAGAAGAAATTTTATATCTCTCTAACAATAAAGGATTGTTTTTCTGTAAAACTAATTCTTGTTTTGGTTCCATTGGTAATGATTGTTAATAAATACAAAATTAAATTTCATACTCGCCTGTAATTTCTGACCGGAAATTTCATTGCTGATTCTTTTTAATTACAAGTGCAATTTTTGTCCAGGATTGGGTAGTATTTTCCAAAAAACGGTAATGAAGTAAATACCCGACAAACAACATTAGGAGTGGAACATCAAGTAATGCAAGATACAATAACCCACTAATTATTGTTGCAAAAAACGACATCGACATAACAATTCCTACAAAAAGAGTTACCAGGAGATGGATCAGCCTTTCGTGACGTATTGTTTTGAGCATAAATTTGTGCTTTTTATAAATTTCGTCCCAATTCGAGGAATTATCTTTCGCAGATAAAAGCGTTTTTATTTCTGAATCGTATTCTTTTAGCATAAATCAATAGTAACATTATCTTCACAATATTTTCAGTAAATGTGCACAATAAACGAGATAATTCTTCTTTTTTTGAGGTAAAATTTAATAAATAAACATATGCGAATGGATATAAAGGTTAAGGCAGGAAAAAATGAAAACAAGGTAATCAAAAGAGATTTTTGTAATTATGAAGTGTGGGTAAAATCTCCTCCCACTAAGGGTCTTGCAAACAAAGAACTTATTAAGGTCCTTGCCAACTATTTTAATATAAAGCCTCACAACTTAAGGCTGGTAAAGGGCCTAACGTCTCCGCAGAAAATTGTTGAGTTGATAAGGTAGTTATTCCAACAACATTTTTAAAAAAGTGTCAATATAATGATTAGTTGTCGTTACTTCAATACTTCAAAGACGTTTCTTGCAATACAAAGAGGGGTACTTTACGGGCTTGATTAATAAAATTGATAAGATAAGATATGGGCTATGTCTGAACGACAACCTCAACAAAACAATTTGGTACTTATAGCTTCGTCCAATCCAGAAAAAGTGAGAGATATTCTTGATAGGATGAACGAGGCCAGTACAAAACGGGCTGAAAGAGAAGGTAAAGAACGGGAAATACCTTCTAATATCCAGGCTTCCAGACTCAATATTATTAAGCGTTCAAGAATTTTTACATTCACATATCACGGTCAAGAACACTCCATAGAAAAAAAGGATAATCTAAAAAGTTTTAAGGGTTGGATAACCGAATATTCAAAGACTGCCCAATCGTGTATAACATGCGATAAATTGATGCTTCCTGGTGAAGCTGTTGGAGAGTGTAATGAAGGTCTGATGCACTTGACTTATTACTGTTGCCCGTCTGCGGGGTACTTTGCAGGCCACATCGACGAAAAGGGACAACTTAAACAATATAAGAAAAAATAATTAAACGAAGATTATACAACTTAATTATCCGACAACTTCTCCTTCTTCCACTTTCTCATTCTTTCCTTTTGAGGTTTTTTCCTCCCCGTCCGCTTCTTTCTTTTCTTCACCTTTTGTTTCAGATTCTTGCTGCCCCTGGGGAGTTTGCGGGGATTGTGCCCCATACATTGCCTGACCGATCTGGCTCAGGGTTTCTGACAAATCTTTTGTCGAAGCTTCAACATCTTCCTTGCTTGCATCCTCTTTTGCCAAAACATCTTTAACCGCTTTTATCTTTTCTTCTACCTTAGTTTTAACGTCGGCAGGAACCTTGTCTCCTGCGTCTTTGACAGCTTTCTCAGCCGACGCAACCATTGAATCCGCCTGGTTTCTGGCTGTTATTTTCTCCGCTTTTTTCTGATCTTCCTCTTTGTGATGTTCAGCCTCTTCCTGCATCCTCTTGACTTCGTCATCAGAAAGCCCTACTGCGCCAGAAATTGTGATATGCTGTGTTTTACTCGTTGCTTTGTCCTTTGCGGTAACATTAAGAATCCCAGATGCATCAAGATCAAACGTGACCTCAATCTGTGGAACCCCTCTTGGGGCAGGTGGAATACCATCCAAAATAAACCTCCCCAAAGATTTATTATCCGCACTCATCGGCCTTTCTCCCTGGGTTACATGCACTTCAACCTGAGTCTGATTGTCTGCCGCAGTCGAAAAAACTTCTGTTTTTGACGTCGGGATTGTCGTATTTCTGGCAATCATCGGTGTAGCTACTCCCCCCAAAGTTTCAATTCCCAAAGTCAGTGGTGTAACGTCCAAAAGAAGAATGTCTTTGACTTCCCCACCCAATACCCCTGCCTGGATAGCGGCACCGACCGCAACAACTTCATCCGGATTCACTGACTGATTTGGAGTCTTTCCGAAAAAGTCCTTAACTACTTCGACAACTTTCGGCATCCTCGTCATACCCCCGACAAGGATTACTTCATCGATGTCATGCGGATCGAGTTTTGCATCTTTCAAACAAGCCTCAACTGGTTTAATCGTTTTTTGAATTAACTCATCAACCAAACTCTCGAGTTTTGCACGGGTGAGTTTCATCGTAAGATGAAGTGGCGTGCCGTCTTTTTGTGTGATGTAAGGCTGATTGATTTCAACCTCAGGAGCTGCCGAAAGTTCAATTTTTGCTTTCTCTGCGGCGTCACGAACACGTTGAAGTGCCTGTTTGTCGGCAGTTAAGTCAACAGCATTATCCTTCTTAAACTCTGAAACAATATATTCGACAATCTTTTCGTCAAAGTCATCACCGCCAAGATGTGTATCCCCATTTGTTGCCTTAACTTCAAAGACACCTTCTCCGAGTTCAAGAATTGAGATATCAAAAGTCCCTCCACCGAGATCATATACGGCAATTTTTTCCGTCTTCTTTTTATCAAGTCCGTAAGCAAGCGCTGCAGCTGTCGGCTCATTAATAATTCTTTCGACTTTAAATCCGGCAATTTCACCAGCCTGTTTCGTCGCCTGTCTTTGAGCATCATCAAAGTATGCGGGGACAGTGATTACTGCTTGATTTACACTTTCTCCAAGGTAGCTTTCGGCGTCTTTTTTAAGCTTCATCAAGATTCTCGCTGAAATCTCCTGAGGAGTATACTTCTTTCCTTCAACTTCAACGTCGGCTCCCCCGTCTTTTCCGGAAACTATTGAGTAAGGAACCATTTTCTTAGTCCTTTCGACTTCTTTGTCGTCGCTTCTTCGACCCATTAATCTCTTGATCGAATAGATCGTGTTCTTCGGATTCAAGACAATCTGTCTTTTTGCAACATCACCGACAAGGTTTTTAACAGGCTCTACTACCGATGGAGTAATATTCCTTCCGGTATCAACTGCTGGTATAACCTTGGGACGTCCCCCCTCCATCACAGCAACACAAGAATTTGTTGTTCCTAAATCGATTCCTACTATTTTTGCCATATGTTTATTTTTATACTAACTAATTATATTAACAAATTTTAAATCTCTTTTTAAATTAACTTAATTTTAAAAACCTTCACTTTCGCGTATCTGATTACCAATTTTCCGTCGTGCATTCCGTCATCGCTTTTAAACTTCCACCCCGACAAAACAACTTCGGCAATTTTTCCGTCCTCCCCTTTATCGTTTGTTTCAACTGTATCGGTTACCTCATGATCATTATGGTTAAAGTTATCACCTAACTTCGGACTTATCTCTTCAAGACCTTCTTCTAAAAAAACCCTCTTGAATTCTCCAATTGCTATTGCCAATCCTGAATCCTTCAGGTGTTTTTGCGCCGACTCGAAATTATCCAATACGGGTATGAGAGTAGTCAAGACCTTTTGCGATGAAAATTTAATCCAGAGTGTCTTTTCCTCCTCCGTTCTTTTTCTCAAATTATCGTAATCGGCGAGCGTTCTTACCAACTGATTCTTTAAAAGTACAATTTCGGGATTTTCTTCAGGTATTACCTTTTTTTGCTTCGACTTTTTATCCATATTATCGTGCCGTTTCCTCAATCAGATTTCCGAAATATCTTAAAATCGGTACCACACGAGGATAACTCAGTCTTGTCGGACCGACAACCCCTAAAGCACCTTTTTTACCATAAACATTAAAGTGTGTCGTAACAATACTAACCGGCGAAAGGTGCGGTAAAGACAGTTCTTCACCAAACATGACATCAAGAAGTGATGCAGGGTCGGTTCTTCGAAACATAATATCATTAATCCTCTCAACTTCATCAATCATGGAAAAAAGGCTTTCGCAAAGCACCATATCGGCAAATTCGGGGTTTTGAAAAACATTTGCATAACCGGCATGCCATATTTTGTCGTATGAATCTACAGCCGCAACCGCCAAGTTTCCGGTTTGTTGGGCAAGTGCATGTGTTGCCTCGTTCATCATTTTATCAATGTCTCCTATTCCTTTGTCCACTTCCTCCTTGGCTTTAACTTCTTCCGCTAAGCTCATTTGTTTTTCTTCCATCAACTGATCAATATAAAGCTTCATAGCTTTCGGAGTTGGAACTCTGCCGGAGGAAGTGTGCAACTGTTTTAAAAACCCACCTTTAATGAGAGATGCCATTTCGTTTCTGATTGTTGCCGGTGAAACACCAAGATTGTATTTTTTGTCCAAAGATTCGGAACCAACCGGTTCGGCCGTTTCGATATATTCATCGATCAGGAGTTTCAAAATTTGAATTTGTCTTGCAGAAAGTGCATCAGCCATAATTTAATAATTAGCAGTATCCTAACATGAGTGCTAATATCATGTCAAGACCTTAATTTGTGGTTTCGGTTGGAGTTGGCGTAACCGTTTCTGTTTCCCTTTGCGGAATGGGGTCAATCTCTCTTTTGACAAAAGTGCGCTTAATCAGGTTGAGAAAAACGCCCAGTTCTTCCGATTTAAGTATCGCTGAAACAAAAACGTATACCATCATCCCCACCAGGGTAACAATGATAGTAAGGATTAAGAGATTTACCGTATACCTTGTATCGAGCACAAATTTTTCAAACGGTAGATTCTTTATTGCATCTATTTGAGTCAAAAAGGAAAGTCTTTTCACCCAAACACTTCGGTCAAACAACTTCAAAATGAAATACATTGAAAGTCCTGCAAAAAATGAAGCCGATAGTGATTTTGCAAACGGCTTTAACAGTGTTGCGTAATTCATCTTCAGATACCTCTTGTTTAGAAGGTAAAAGAGAATTGACGATTGAAGTATTGCACCTATTGTAAATGCCATCGCAAGTCCCCAAACATCAATTTTTAAAAGGTTGATAAAGATAAAGTCCAACAGGACAATTAACAATATCGAGGCTATTGATATTTTAACCGGTGTTTTAGTATCGTTTTGGGCATAAAAAGCACGCGAAAGCAGTGAGACGGCCGCCTGGAAAATCACTCCTATGGCAAAAGCGGACAAAACATATCCTGTTTGTATGGTTGCGCGCCAACTAAAAATTTCGGTTCCGTAAACAAGCCTAATTACCGGAACACGCAAAACAATCAAGAAAACAGACACGGGCATAGCCATAAAAATCAATTGATTGAGAGAGGAAAGAAGAGTTTTTCTGAATTTTCCGATATCATCGGCATCTTTTGAAAGCGTTGGAAGTGCCGCCTTGGCAATCGATGTTCCAAAAAGACCTACGGGTAATAGTTGCAGTGTATTGCCAAAAGTCAAATAGGCATATGAGGCAGTACTGATAAGGGAAGAAAAGAAGAGTTCTACAACTTTCGAGATCTGTAAAAAACCAACCTCAATTAGCCTTGGTAGTGCAAGCTTACCTATTGTTTTAACATCCTCGTCAATTCTGATTCTTGGCTTGAAACGGAAACCGAGTTTCATAGCAAACGGCAGTTGTATCAAAAAGTGGGAAGATGCCCCGATGACAACCCCGATAGTTGGTCCCATCAAATGCATGTTTTGGGAAAAAAGAATCGTTCCGACTATAATTCCAAGGTTGTAAAAAAGGGGGGCAAGCGATGGAATCAAAAAGTGCCTTAGCGATTCTAAAACACCAGTTAACACATAACTCATTACAAAAAGTCCCTGTGCTGCAAAAAGGTAACGGGCAATGGAAACAATCTTTTCCCTCTCAATCACTGAGTAGCCCGGTGCAAAAATCTCGTAAATTTCATTCGCAAAAACACCCATCAAAAGCGCAAATATTACGAAAAAGATCATCCCGATATTTAACACCGACGAAGCAACATCCCATGCACGACCATTCCCTTTTTTTAGGGACTTGGAGAAAACCGGAATAAAAGCAGAGGCAAAAGTACCAAAAACCAATACTTCAAAGATCATGTCGGGAAGCCGAAATGCGGCAAAAAATAAAGAGAGTTCGTCAGGTGTAAAAAAATGTGCCAACGTCCTTTGTCTCACCAACCCTAAAACTCTCGAGATTACAATCATAAACATAATGAGTGTTGCCGCGGATAGGACGGAGTTTTGCGGTTGTAATATTGCTTTTTTACCTTTCTCGAAGATCTTCTTAAACATATAATTGATATTAAATTCAGTTTAGATTATACTCACGAGTTAGTGATTAGTGAACAGGAATAGTAAGTATTACCTGTCGCAGAATAATATTATGCCGGTTACAAAAACAGCCAAGAGAGCCTTAAGAGGCTCAAAAAGAAAAACTCAGGTAAACAAGCTTATGATTACAAGGCTTGAGATTGCCGTACGTATTGCCAAAAAAGGAAAAAAAGAAAAAGACATTATAAGAGCAATATCGCTTGCGGACAGGGCTGCAAAAAAACACACTATACATAAAAACAAGGCCGCACGAATAAAAAGCACACTTTCAAAGCTTATTCCAAAATCAAATACAAAGGCAAAATCAAAAACATCCCCGAAAGCGGTCAAGAAAAACAAAAAGTAACTTCTTAAGTACTCTTCTTTGTGCTATATTGAATTTGTAGCTGTTGACGTGCTTTGCTGACTGAAAATATACAACACACACAGGAAGAATAATCAAAAACATGCCCGCCAAAAAGAAAATAAAAAATAAACAAGTAAACCTTATTCCACAGGAAGGCTTGGCATCCACCACATCCGGAAAGATTCTTCTTTGGACGCTGTCGACTTTTCGCATTCTTCTTGTAGTAACGGAGATTTTTGTGATTGCTGCGTTTATCTCAAGATTTTGGCTAGATGCAAAAAATACGGATCTTTCGGAGGAGATGAAAGAGGCCAAAGCGGTAATATCTTCACTTTCCACATTCGAGAGCAATTTCAAAGATGTTCAAAACAGGCTCGTTGTTTTTAATTCATTTAAAGAAAATAAAGGAAAAATATATTCTTATGTAAAGACTTTTATCTCCTACAAACCACAAGGGGTATATTTCGAATCGCTAAACGCCGACCTTAATAAAATCACTGTTACCGCCTCAGCCTCAAACGAAATGGATATTCAGCAATATCTAGTTAATCTCAAATCGAGTAATAAATTCAACAACATCTCGCTTGGAAACATAGCATTAAAAAAAGACAGCACAATACTTGGTTTTTCCATAAGCGCTGAGACGAAACAGGAGGGATTGTAAAATACACAGCGTAATATTATGACTAACACATTAAGAGATCGCTACATGCGGAGTAAAAACATGGCGCAGCGGGCAATACGTGAATTGAACGAAAAACCCGCTATGAGAGCATATCTGGAAATCTTTCTGACACTCATTACAATTTCTCTTTTCGGGATATTTGCCATAAGACCGACAATGATAACAATCGGTAGATTACTACAGGAAATAAAACTTAAAGAGTCGACTCTTGCCACTATGAATAAGAAAATTGCCGACCTGAATGCTGCAAAAGATCTTTATACAAAAGAAAGCGAAAAAATAAAGCTTATTGAAGAAGCTATACCCCGCTCCCCACAACCCGACTTAATAGCCCTCCAGATCGAAGGGCTCGCAAGAGAAAATAATGTAAATATAAAAAGTCTCGGGATCGAAGACACAAAGATACTGGGTACTCCAACTCCAGAGGATGACGGAGTGTTAACACTTACCCTCAATCTTTCGGGGGAATATCAAGGTCTTATAAGTTTTGCAAAAGGTATGGAAGATTTAAGAAGACCTATCATGTACGACGGTCTGTCGCTTTCTTTAGTCCAGGGAAAAGACAGTAGGGCTTTATTTATGACACTTGAAAACCTGTCGACACCATATACTTTTAAATAAATACTATTAAATAGCAAAATGAGAAGAAAAAAAACACCAGCACTTGTTAATATTGCTATCTATACAACTATCACAATATTCCTGTGGATATTTTTCGATGTTTACCGCGCTCTTAAAAAAGCCCCTGTACTGGACATAGACAATAAAATACTTGAACCTGTCAATCCGACCCTCGACAGAAACCTTCTTGATGAGGTATACAAAAGCATCTACTATGACAAATCAAGACTGGAAACTTTCGAGGAAATTGTTCCAAGTCCCAGTCCCAATCCGATACCGACAGAAAAATTAGAAAGCGCAAGCGAAAGTTCTATATTAAATCAATAAAAGGTATGAATACTCCTTTAAGAAAAAAGATCCCGACTATTTTGGGTATATTCATCCTACTTTTCGGTATTGCATCCGGAGTAATACTTCTTAATGCAAAACAAATATTCAGACTAGGAGCAGAAGGCGATGCTACTCCAAAAAATATAAAAATCTCCAATATCAGCGACAGTGGATTAACGGTAAGTTTTGTTACGGATAAAGAAAGCCGTTCTTTTGTAAAAGTCGCCAAGGACAAATATTTCGTGAATGACGTTAGTGTCAAAAGGGAAACACAAAAAAGCAAAACGCATTATTTAACCGTTGATAAACTGTTACCAAACACATCTTACTTTGTAAGCATCAACTCAGACGGAGTCAATTATTTTTTAAATAATCCCTGGAGTGTAAAGACTGCCATTTCTCTTCCAATGGATAGATCAGGAATAAATATATACGGAAAGGTTTACTCAAAATCGGCGGAGCCGTTAAGGGGAGCTGTTGTATATCTACAATGCGGAAATGGTGGTCTTTTATCAACAACAACCGCCGAAGACGGAAGTTGGAATGTAAACATCGCCCAAACAAGGACCCCTGACGGGGCAGGGTATTTAACAATTGATGAAAATCTGACATTAATTCAGATATTGATTCAGTACGACCAGATGACATCGACAATAACAACTTATGCTGGGGGAAACACCACCCTCCCGTCAATAATTTTGGGAAATAATGCAGATCTTAGAAACACACCGAAGTCCAAAAGCGGCAGCGAGTTAACTACACCATATGTTTTTGGAGCTTCTACAAATTCGGAAAGAAATCCGTTTCCTATCCAAAACATCTATAGAGAAAGGCAGGTATCTACAAATGAACAATGACACCCCAACGGAAAACGGCAAACAAACCTCCATAATTAAGGTGTTACTTGTTTTTGTGATCCTACTTTTTTTGGGTGTTGGAGGTTATTCCCTTTATAAAGTTATCATCAAAAAACCCTTTCCGACTACCGCTCTGCCAACCAACATAAGCCCGACTGGTAAAGTTGCCGACAATTATGTTGAAACACCGCCGATATCTCCAATTACCTATCTATCACCATCCCCCATCGTGTCGGAAATTCCTTCAGTCAATCCAACCAAAATTGCTATCCAAATTACCGTTGTTCCAAGTAAAATCCCATTGGCAACTTCAACACCCAAGTCAAACAGCACCATAACCCCAACGGTTACCCATTTGCCGACAAAGACAATATCTCCATCCCCGTCTCTATCCGTGTCCCCAACAGTATCACCTTCGCCATCAATAACTACAACAACTTCAAAACTTCCTGAGGCGGGTTTTTCGACGCCAACAACAATTCTTCTTATCTTAGGAATTATACTAATTTTCCCTCTGATTTCCGTGCTTTAAATTGCTGTTATACTTAAACTCGATGGAGGTAAAAAATAAAGCCAGGTTGAGTTATATCGTTCTTGTATTTTCCCTTCTTATTGGAGGATTTTTGCGCTTTTTCAAACTAAACTGGGGCGACGGGTATTTTTTTCATCCCGACGAATACCATATCGTGGCTGCGGTAGAAAGACTTATTGAAAATGGTGTTACTTCAAATCCGAAATTATTTTCCTACGGGTCTCTAACAGTATATTTGATATATTTTGCACGTCAGGCCTTAGTACTTTTTCAATTACCACCCCCAAATATCTTTCTTATCGGGCGTTTCTTTGCAGCCCTTTTTTCGACGTTAACACTCGTCAATATATTTATACTGGCAAGAATGACTTTTAAGGAAAAATATCTTATTCCTGCGGCAATCACACTAACAGGTGCTTTTGTGCCGGGACTTATCCAGCAAGCGCATTTTTTGACCCCGGAATCATTCATGACTTTTTGGATAACCCTCTCAAGTGTTTTTATTATTAAATATTTTCTCGAACAAAAAACCCTATATCTATTTTTGTGTGCAGTTTCGATCGGACTTGCAGGAGGAACTAAGATTTCTTCTTTCGCTATAGCTCCTTTTTATCTATTAACACTCGCAACAGTTAATATTAAGAAAGAGGGGTTTTTTAAAAATCTTAAAAAATGTATTGCTTTTCTTTTTGTTTCTTTTGTTTTTTTCTTTCTTTCTTTTCCATATAGCATTCTCGATTATAATAATTTCAAAAGTACAACTCTTTATGAAAGTTCATTATCAATGGGCGCAACAGACGTTTTTTATACACGTTCTTTTGCAGGATCTACGCCCCTTATTTTTCAGCTGAACAAGATTTATCCTTATACCCTCGGACCTCTACTTTTAGTATTCTCACTCCTGGGAATAATTCTTGCGGTTATCAAAATTTATAGAGAAAAAAATAAAGAAGTACTTGTTTTTGTAATTTTATTGGGTAGTTTTCTGTCATACTTCGTTTTCAATTCGTTTCTATTTACAAAATGGACGCGTTTCATTCATCCGACAATACCATTTCTTATAATCTTTGCTTTTGTCGGAGCAAACGAAATTATTAAGTATTTAAAATATTTAAAATTACCGTTATTTAGAAAATACATCGAACCTACAGTCTTAACCATATTAATTGTGCCCACATTTATCTGGGGGTTAATGTTTTTTCAAATCTACACAAAAAACGACGTCAGACTCGATGCTTCAGAGTGGTTTACAAACAATGTCGATGTAAACAAATTTATTGTTACCGAAACGGGAAACACTTTGGAAATTCCCTTAAACGGAAGGCATGCAGGTATTGCGTTTGATTTTTACAATGTTGATAATAACCCGATACTACTGCAAAACCTCCTCACAAACCTTTACAGGAGTGATTATTTCATAATTCAAAGCAGGAGAATATTCTACAATCACATGGATAAAAATAAATTTCCGATAGTTTACAATTTTTATAATGCACTTTTTTCCGGGAAATTGGGGTTTGAGGAGGTTAAAACTTTTTCATCGTTTCCGTATTTGAAAATCGGAACGTGGAAAACGGAAATCAATGACGAGAGCGCTGAAGAAACATGGGGTGTTTTCGATCACCCTGTCATTAGAATATACAAAAAAACCATTCCTTATCCGATATCCTATTATGAAAAACTTCTTAGACAGTAAAATATTAAAATCATTTTTAGTATTATTTATTCTGCTTTTTGCGTTTTCGCTTCGTGTTTACGGAATTAATTGGGATCAAAATCAACACTTGCATCCGGACGAAAGATTTCTGACAATGACGGTAAATTCCATGACCTGGCCGAGCAGTTTTTCCCAGTACATCAATCCAAATGTGTCAACATTAAACCCTTACAATATCGGTGCGGGGTTTTACGTATACGGGACACTACCGACAACTATCATTAAATATTTCTCCAGTTTTTCGATCTTCGATGAATTTCAATACAATAACATTACTCTAACCGGTCGTCTTTTTTCTGCGCTTTTTGATGTCGGAGTGGTATACCTGATTTATCTTATCGCCGCCGATTTATTCGACAAAAAAGTTGCCTTAACTGCCTCAATTCTTTATGCAATTTCAACTCTTCCAATACAACTTTCCCATTTTTTTGCTGTCGATACTTTTCTGAATTTCTTCGTTGTTATAACTTTTTATTTTATAGTCAAACTACTCTTGGAAGACAGGGGTTATTACGCGTTTCTTATCGGGTTCTCATACGGAGCGGCGCTGGCGTGCAAAATATCAGCGGTATATTTTCTTCCGGTAATAATCTTGGGATTAATATTTCATTTTATAAAAAGGAGAAAGCTATTAAGTATTTTCTCCCTTTCCCTTACAATAGCCGTCTTTTGTCTCCTTTCCTTCCGCATTTTTGATCCGCATGTTTTTTCGGGAAATTTCTTTTTTCCCAAAATTAATCCTCAATTTATCGGAAACATCCTGCAGCTTAAGTCGTTTGAAAACTCCGATATCTATTACCCGCCGGGGGTTCAGTGGATTAATAAAACTCCGCTAATTTTCCCCCTGAGAAACATTGTGCTTTGGGGGTTGGGACTGCCACTAAGTATCGTCACTGCCATGGCTATAATTAACCAATTGTTTTTATTTATTGCAGACATCAACAAAAATAAAGACTTCCTCAAAAAAATCCACAATTATTTAAGATTCTGCACAACAAAGCAGTTGGGGTTTTCCCTTATTTATATTTGGGTTATTTCACTTTTTGTCTACCAGGGAATTCAACACTCTCCGGGTATGCGTTACTTCCTGCCAATTTACCCATTTTTGACAATCGTTTCAGCTATGTTTCTGGTTAAGTATTTATTTTCAAAAGTAAAACTTACACTTTTTGTATTCTTAGTAATGTTTCTCTGGACTGCCTCATTTCTGTCAATTTACTCACGTCCCCACTCAAGAGTCATCGCGTCATACTGGATTTATCAAAATATTCCAGCTGGCTCCACACTCTCCTGCGACCTTTGGGACGACTGCCTGCCACTGCCATTTGAAAACGGATTGTCTCCTTATCAATACAATATTTTGACCATGGAACCTTTTGCTCCGGACACTCTCGAGAAACAAACAAACTTTGAAAAACAACTCCAACAAATCGACTACCTTATCCTCTCCTCAAACAGAGCGTGGGGTTCGATTTCAAAAGTTCCCGAAAAATATCCTTTCATGTCAGATTTCTATAAAAATCTTTTTGGTGGAAAATTAAACTTTGAAAAAGTTGCCGAAACAACCTCGTATCCGACAATTCCAATATTCAATATCCCAATTCCGGATCAGTCGTCGGAGGAAGCTTTTACCGTTTACGATCACCCGAAAATATATATATTTAAAAATACTCTTAAACCTTTTCGAGAGTAAAAAAGACAGCAGCAGCTACGGAAGAATTTACTTTTTTCAGTTTTAATTTCAGAAGTTTTTCGATAATTAAAAATCTTTCGGGAAATATTACCCACTTTTTAAAAAGCTTGTGCGTAAATAGTGAATCGATTGAGAGATAATGGAATAATTCGATTAAACGCGCAGTATCCTTATTAATGTATCCGTATTTTTCAACCACCCTAAAACCTGCTTTTTCAAATTCATTTACCCACTGACTGTCCGATAAAAGATTTGGGTGATTCTGAATTTTTTTCATCCACCTGAGATAGATATCGCCAAAGAGCTTTCCCCCTATTAAATAATCGTTCCATCTGTTTGTCATGACGCTTAAGTAGAATCTCCCTCCGTGTTTCATAGTCCTTTGAATTTCCTTCAGTGTCGCAGGTAATCTCTTGACATGTTCCATCACACAATTTGAAATAACGGTTGAGAAATAATTGTCATCGATGGGAAGCTTGTAGTTTTTGTAATTATTAAGTAGAACTGTTTTATTATAAACTTTCGATTTTTCCGCATCCAACAGGCTCTCATTATCAACATCAACCCCAACATCAATTTTATTTCCACCAACGAGCGCTTTAGTAAAGAAACCATCGCCACACCCAAAATCCAAAATAGGTTTTTTGAAAGGCAGTGCTTTACGAAATAGTTTCAACTCTTTCGGGCGAATGAAAATATAAAACAGGGGACGATTATACAGATAGGCTTTTAAATATTTTTTCATAACGGCTGATTGTATCACCCCACTTGAAAATGTTACTGATTTGTTTTTTTGCTTTGATGTATAATTTTTTGTTTCTTAATACCCCAGTGATCGCCCGGACAAGTTTTTCAGAATTTCCGGCAGGTACAATCTTTCCCATTTTACTTAACCCTATAGGCACTCTAACACCGGGAAGATCCGAGGCAATAACGGGGCATCCCGAAAGCATCGCTTCCACCTGAACAAAACCAAACGATTCCAATCTTTCTGTTGAAGGAAGAACCAAAACATCGACTGAGTTGTAAAACATAGCCATATGTTTTTGATCCAACGGTCCTAAAAACACTAAATACTTTTTGTATTTCTCAATTAATTCTGAAAGGTCTTTTTCATAACCACCTCCGATCACCTCTTTACCGGGACCCGCAAGGAATATTTTAAACTTACTCCCCAGATTTTTCTCGATAAAAGGAATCGCCGAAAAAAGATATTCCACCCCTTTCTCCCTGGCAATCCTTCCCGCAAAACCGATTTTATATCCCGGCTCCTCACAGACTTTGCGTAATCTTTTATTAATCTGCGGCAACTTTACGGGGGGTAAAATATAGACAAGCTTGTTTTTAAAACGCCTCAGATAAACCGAGTTGTCGGCATAATCCTTTGTATATACAACAATTAAATCAGCCAGTTTCCCCATTACAAGGAGAGCAATAAATGTGGATGTTTCAGAAACCATATTTAAAAAACCCGGCCACCCCGAAAGATCACAGTGGTGTGTCAAAACAATTTTTTTGTGCAGCATCTTTGCTATCAAAGCAAGGATAAATCCTTCAAATTGAGGTGTGTGAATGTTAATAACATCGCATTTTAAAACTTCAAAAAATGCTTCAAGCGGATAAGTGGGCATTAGCGGCCCCCTGCCGAAAATCAAAGGTGTCCATATACGCTTTACCCTGACCCCATTTTCTATTGAGTCATGTTTATAACCTTGTTTATATTTTGCCGACAAAACTGTCACTTCATGGCCTAATTTCACCAATTCCTCAGAAAGGATTTTGGCATAAATAGTCAGGCCGCTGATGTTTGGGTAATAATAACTAAGTGAAACCAATATTTTCATTTTTGATAAATGCTGTCTTTGTTGTCGTCGGTGTGCAGCAGTTTGACATTGTTAAGTTTTCTCTGTAAATATCTTAAAAGTGGTTGGTCGTCATCAATAAAAACATTCAGCTTAAGTTTTTTAATCATCCTTTCCTTAAACAAATGAGGTTGTTCGTTTTTAAGGTTGATATAAATTTCTTTAAAGGGTTTTCGTAATTTATAATAAGAAAACCACTCCCTGGTACGATATTTTAAAAACGAATATCTTCCGGAAACAACAAAAAGCTCGTATTTTTTTGATTTCGAGATCTCCTGAATCAATTTAATATTCTTTGTTATTGGCGGACGCAGTAGTGGACAATGGCTAAAATATCTTATTTTTCTTTCAAAACTGCTTTGGGGAAACCTGTAAAGAAGTTTGTGATCCATTTTTTGTCTGACAAGCTTTTCCATAATCCTCTCGGGGACAAAAAAAGGTTTGCCGATAATCACGCCGTCGAGGTCAAATCCTATCCTGACTTTCTTTTGCTTCATACTACCCCTGTAAGTTACAATATCAAAAGTTATAATTCAAATACATTGTTAAAATGACAAATATTGATCTCCTTTATACGCTCAAATGGTGGGGGATGGTTTTTTCAATAGGAATCATATTCTTTCCAATCACTTGGGCAATATTTAAAAAATTTTTCGGTTTGGGATATGCTCTTGGCAAAACCCTGACAATTGTTATTATTTCCTATACAACATTTATCCTCTCGGTTTTTTCCATTGCAAAATTCTCGCTTGGCAATCTTTATATATATCTTTTCCTGTTTCTGACGGCAAATATATATATCTTTTTCAAAAACAAGAACCTTATTATTAAAGATTTGAAAAGTAATTTTGTAAAAATTCTTGTACAGGAGTTGCTTTTCTCCTTCGGACTTTTCTTTTGGGCATATGTTCGCGCCCACCAACCGGAAATTAGGGGTTTGGAGAAGTTTATGGATTATGGTTTTGTTAATTCGATACTCCGCTCCGATACATTGCCCCCAAACGATATGTGGGCAAGCGGATACACGATAAATTATTATTGGTTCGGACATTTTATTGCGGCTCTTCTGACCAAACTTTCAAAAATCCCCTCGGAAATTACCTACAACCTAATGCTCGCAACGATTATGGGTTTAACCCTCTCATCGGTTTTTTCCATAGCGAGTACACTTTTTGAAAAAACCTCTAAAAACAGCAGGAAAAGGTATATCTACCTTGCCGGAATTATTTCAGCGGTCATCGTAACCTTTGCGGGAAATTTCCACACACCCTTTTATGTTTTAAAAAACGGTTCAGAAAATTACTGGTATCCCGATGCGACCAGATTTATCGGCTACAACCCCGAAACGGATGATAAAACCATCCACGAATTTCCGATGTACTCATTCGTCGTTGCTGACCTCCATGGACATCTATTAAATTTGCCTATCGTACTTCTTTTCATCGCCTCAGCGTTTGTAATCATCATAGAAAAAGAAAAAGATTATAGATTGAAAGATATTATTCTACCGGGTTTCCTTCTGGGCATAATGTTCATGACATCAACCTGGGATTTCGGAAACTACCTTCTTGCAATCGGATTTATCCTGCTTTTTTCATCACTCCGAGACAATAAGTTTGATTTACTGAAAACATTTTTAAAAACGGTAAGGCCTATGATATTTATTATCACAATAGGTTTATCAACCGCACTGCCGTTTATCTTTCACTTTGAATCCATAACCCAAGGGATTAAATTTGTTCACAGCCATACACCCCTCTGGCAACTGGCCATCCTCTGGGGATTTCCGGCTGTTTTGACAGGAACGTTTGTCTATACTCTTAGGAAAAATGTCGATAAAATTACAGTATCCGATGTCTTTGTTTTATCGCTTCTTGCCACTTCCTGGTCTTTAATAGTCCTGCCTGAAATTATTTACTTAAAAGACATTTATGCAGCCACCCACTATCGGGCAAATACAATGTTCAAGCTAACCTATCAGGCGTTTGTTATATCATACATGGCCGGTGGTTATATTATTGTCAGGCAGATAGCTTTACAAAAGATAAAATACCTTAAAAGATTTCTTGCTATATTTTGGGTAGTGATTCTGTACACAATTCTCTCCTATGCCAAATTTTCAACCAACTCCTACTATGGAAAACTTGAAAATTATCAGGGATTAAACGGAATAACATGGCTCGAAAATGTCTATCCAGATACGTATAGGGTAGTCGAGTGGCTTAGGGAAAACGCCGAAAATGATGCTGTTATTCTTGAAGCACCGGGGGACTCTTATACTGACTTTAATGTTATTTCATCATACACCGGCATTCCGACAGTCTCGGGTTGGTATGTACACGAATGGTTATGGCGGGGAAGTCCCGACTTTCCACAGGCAAGAGTTACCGATATTACAAATGTTTTTCTCGGAAACGATGCCGCTATAACAAAATCCACTCTTGAAAAATATGCCGTTAAATATGTCATTGTGGGTACTTTCGAAAGACAAAAATATCCCAACCTTTTTGAAGATAAGTTTGGCGAAATTGCTTCCCCCGTTTTTCAGTCGGGTTTGACAACAATATATAAACTTAATTAAGAAAGGCTGTCGGATTTAAAATAATCCAATTGTTGTTGCATTATATGGATAAAATTTTAAGTGGATTAAACAAGAATCAGCGTGAAGCGGTGATATTTACCGGCGAGTGCTTGCTCGTGCTCGCTGGGGCAGGTAGCGGAAAAACAAAAGTACTAACCCACAGAGCTGCCCACATCGTTTCTCAAAAAATGGCAGAGCCTGAAAATCTATTACTTCTGACTTTTACAAACAAGGCCGCCAATGAAATGAAAGAGCGTATCAACAAACTTCTGTCGGAAAGCAATTCAGGACACTCGACCAACCCATTTGCCGGGACTTTTCACTCTTTCTGTGCACGCCTTTTAAGAATTGATGGCGAAAGAATTGGAATACCGAGAAGTTTTCTAATATACGACGACAATGACCAAAAAGAATTAATTACACAGATTCTGAGGGAATTGGATCTTCCTAAAGAATACTACAACCCAGGATCAATTGCTGCGCAAATTTCGGAGGCAAAAACAATGATGCTTTCTCCGCTTCAGTATGCAGAAGTGGTTAGGGGAAAAAATCAGGAAAAAATATTTCAGGTGTACAGCAAGTATGAGACAGAGTTGAAAAAGGCCGGAGCGCTGGATTTTGACGACTTACTGCTTCGTGGAGTAGATCTTCTTCAAAACGACAAACAAATACTTGATAAATGGCAGGAAAGACTTACTCATGTTTTCGTCGACGAATGGCAGGATACAAATAAAGTCCAGTATAAATTGACTAAAATCCTTGTGGGAAAAAGAAAAAATTTAACCGCAGTCGGTGATGCTTCGCAAAGTATTTACAGCTGGAGGGGAGCCGACTACCGAAATATTAACTATTTAACCAAGGACTATCCCCATATAAAAGTTATCAATCTTGAACAGAACTACCGTTCGACCCAAATCATTCTCGATGCGGCAAACAGTATTATTAAAAGAAACACATCACATCCCATCCTCTCCCTTTGGACGGATAAAAAAGGCGGCAGTAAGATTCACTTGTTCCGTGCGAGAAATGAGTTGGATGAAGCGGATTTTATTGTTGACCAAATCGATTCTCTAATTACAAAAGGCTATGAATTTAACGGCATTGCAGTTCTTTACAGAACAAATGCGCAGTCGCGTGTTTTGGAGGAAGCACTTCTACACGCGGGAATACCATATACCCTCGTCGGAGGTGTAAGGTTTTACGAAAGACGGGAAATTAAAGATGTTTTGGCGTATTTAAGGCTTTTGGCTAATCCGAAAGACAAGGTCTCAAAAAACAGAATCGAAAAACTGGGAGTTAGAAGATTGGAAAAATTTGAGGAATTGTCAAGCGGAATCCAGGATGTTAACAAATACCAAACACTTGAGCTTTTAGACTCTATCCTTCAAAAGACGGATTATCTTTCCAAATACAAAGTCGAATCCGAAGAAAATGTTATGCGGCTTGAAAATATCAAAGAGCTTCGATCGGTCGCAACGGAATTTCCAAACCTTTTTGATTTTCTTGAAAATGTTGCGCTCATCGAACATGAAGAAGACACTTCAAATCAGAAGCTTGCGAGTTTGGGCGATTCCCACCGTAATGCAGTAACCCTGATGACTCTCCATGCCGCAAAAGGATTGGAGTTTGGGGTTGTCTTCATCGTGGGCATGGAAGAAGGGCTCTTCCCCCATTCTAGGAGCCTTTTTGACATGGCACAACTTGAAGAGGAAAGGCGCCTTTGCTATGTCGGAATAACGCGCGCCAAGGAAATCCTCTACCTTACATACGCAGGAAAAAGGCTTTTCTTCGGACAAAAATCGTCAAACCCACCATCACGTTTTATTGTCGACATTCCCGAAAACCTAATCGAGGCGAGTGTCGATAGTTACAAAGATTCTTTCAGAAACGAAAATCTTTTTGACAACAATGAATCAGATGACGATTTGAACTTTTAAATAGCCCTTCTGCCTCTGTCTATTTTCTTGTTGTATCATATAAGGTATGAGTTATCGTCTAACCATTGATTCTGAAAAGGAAGCCTTTAACAGGGCGGCGCTCCACCCGCTTCAAAGTTGGGAGTGGGGAGACTTCAGAAAAGAAAGCGGTAATGGGGTAGTCAGATTCGTCAACGCTCACAAAAAAACAATTATTGATTCATACCAACTACTCACCCATAAATTACCACTCGATAGTCTAAAAATCGGCACACTGATTAAATGCCCAAAGCCGACAAAAGAACTATTCCCATATCTTAAAAAACTGGCAAAAGATAATAATTTAATTTTTATTAAACTGGAGCCGTCTGTTGTAAAAGACTTCAAAGACAAGGGTTCGGAAGATAAACTTGTTTCCTTGATGAAAAATTACGGTTGTGTCCCCGGTAAAAGACTTTTTACACCCACTTCTTTTTGGATTGATCTGACAAAAACGGAGGATGACTTACTTAAATCTTTCTCCTCCAAAACCCGTTATAACATCCGTCTGGCGGAAAAACACGGTGTAAAAGTTACAGAAGATAATAGCGATAGTGCGTTTGAAAAATATTTAAGGCTCACATTTGAAACCGCAAAAAGGCAGGGTTTTTACGCACATAGCGAAAAATACCACCGACTTATGTGGAAGTATTTAAATCGGTCTTTGATTGCCAAACATAAATCCCCCATTGCCCGTCTTCTTACAGCCTCTTACGAAAATGAGGTTATTACAGCCTGGATCCTATTCACCTGGAAAGATTTCCTTTACTACCCTTACGGAGCGTCTTCCGACAAATACAAATCCGTCATGGCAAACAATCTCATGATGTGGGAAGCAATAAAATTCGGAAAGAGGTTGGGTTTGGAAAAATTCGACCTTTGGGGACGGGAGGAAGGAAAAGGTTTTACAAAATTCAAAGAAGGCTATAATCCACAAGTTGTAGAGTTTCTCGGTAGTTGGGATTTTATTGCCAACAAACCCCTTTACTACATCTACAGAATGGTTGAGTATTTAAGATGGCAGGCGTTAAAGTTCCCTTCAAAAATCAAGGCTTTGTTGCGAATGTAAGTAAGAAAAATTCATTAATTAATACTCTTTTTGGAAAGTAGAGATTTTATTTTTTCTTTGTTTTTTTCAACTATTTCTTTTTGTTCCGGCCAGAAGAAGTCCGGAATTGATTCCAGGTCAAACCACTCCATAATGTAATCCTCTTCACCCTCCTGAAGTTCTTGTCTGCCTTCAATCTGATTTGTCAGAAAAAGATAATAGTACGTCTTTCTCCATTCACTCTTTTCCAAAGTTAATCTTTCTTTCATCCCCAGTTCCGACACAAATTGCAGCTCGCTTAATCCAATCTCTTCTTCAATTTCTCGCGCGGCAGCTGTGGTAAATTCCTCCCCATCTTCGACTTTTCCTTTAGGCAACATATACTTTGTATACTTTTTGTCCCTAAGTAAGGCTGCCATTAATTTATCTCCCTCTTTTCGGACAACCAAACCCCCCGCAGAAACAGCTGAAGGAAAATTTGGGTCAAGGGGTTTTGTGTACCAACTTTTGTCTATTTTCATACAAAATTAATAATACTCTGTGTAATTATTGCCCAAAGTGAGGTTGAAAAAATAACAATCATTTCCGAAAGGAGAGTATTTCTTTTTATTAAACTTATAAGACCCACTGAAAATATACCCAGTCCCAGAATGGCTATATTCATATAAGAAATGTAAGTATAAATATTTCTATACGAGTAAGTTATCAATAACAGTCCGATATATAAAAATACTGTATACAACAATATAAATGTTTTGTGCAAATCATAATGTTTAATTTCATCAAAAACTGCACACAACAGGAAAAATAACGATGATATTCCTAAAAATATTCCTCCAACAACCGAAGACAATGATAAAAATTCATTTGATAGCATATATGCATACAATAATTGAAATACTCCTGAAATAATTATCCCAATATTTATGAGTTGTCCGTAAATTGGCACCTTCACTGTCTGACTAATACTTGTCAATCTGAATCTTTTTTTAAATACTAATAACGGAGTAACCAATAATAAGATTGCCGATACAACGACAATAATTCCACTATATATTACGAAATTCTGCATTATTAACAGTTATCTTATTTTTCGTCAGCTTTACAAAACAGTTTATACTCACAGGTTTCACAAAGTAAATTGCCCAAACATTTAAAGTCCGATTCCTCTATCTGTTTTTTGTATTCGAGAATATTTTTCTTAGCCTCTTCCATTTGCTTCATTGTTCTTCTCGTTGTTACAATCTGCGGGGTGTCAAAGTAATAAAGTGAAAGCTTTACGTTTTCCGGCTTTCTATTAAACGGGTATTCGGGAATCATGTTTGCCGCCAACGCATAGATACACAATTGTAAATCGGAATCCGCCTCTTTTTGCGATATTGGGTGGGCACCAGTCTTGTAGTCAATAATATGAATTTCCCCTTTGTCTTCATCGACTCTGTCGATTTTTCCACCCACCATAAGGTTTCCAATCCTTACATTAAAATTTTGTTCCAAGGCGATTGGTTGAATTTTTGGATCATAATAATTATCCAGAAAGTACTTCAGGAATCCTTTTGCTTTTTCGAAAGATCCTTTTTCGTGAGATTTGCTCATATACCCTTCATTGATCCAGTTTTCTTTTAGGGTTTCATTCATAAGATCAAGGTTTGCTTTTTCTCCCCTGGCAACTTTTTCGTAAAATGACTTCATCGTTAAATGAAAACTGTTTCCGAAACTTTGTGATGAAGTTGCGGGGGTTGGAAGTTTGTAAATATAGCGCAGTTTGTAATGAAGCGGGCATATTTTAAAGGTTTCAATCTGCGAATATGAAAGGTAATCCACATGGATTTTCTGTGCCACTTGCCCCCCTGTAATTTTATCTTTTGACTCGTATTCTAAAAACGATAATTGTTTGTTATCAGTAATTGTTTGTTCACTTTTCATTACACCGTCCCCTAATGCTTCAAAAATAAATGGGGAGAGTTTCTTTTCTCTTTTTCCTTCGCCGTAGTAATCAGCAGCTGTCAGAAAAAGCCTGTCTTTTGCCCGTGTCATACCGACGTAAAAAAGGCGTCTTTCTTCCTGCATATGATAATTCCCCTCCGGGAGAACTTCTTTAATCAGATCCTCGGGAATTGGAATTTGCTCGTGTCTCTCAATTGTCGGAAACCTCTGGGAAACAAGGTTGACTAAAAAGACGACAGGAAACTCAAGTCCTTTTGCGGAATGAACGGTTAAAATATTGACTGCGTTTATATCGCTCCAGTCGGTGTCGGCAGCCAAAGGAGATTCACCTAACTCACTTGCCAAATCAATCCAATCAACAACTGCTGTTACTTTTGCATCTTCATGCTCAACCTCATAAGTTTTTAATTTATCGAAAAACTTTGAAATATTTTTTGCACGTTTTTCCGCATCTGAAGTGTCTGGATTTAATAATTTCTGTATAAGACCCGTTTCCTCAAGGAAGTTATACAAAAGCTGTCCCGCCGTTTCTTTCATAATCAGTTTTTGCTGTCTTAAGACGATGTCCAACACTTTGTTTATTTTTTCTCTCGAATCTTCACTCATAAAAACATCTGAGTTTTTCTCAGAAGCTTCAAAAAGGGAAAGATTTTTTCTCTTGGCATAATTGGTAAGACTTATCAAATCACGCGCTGGAATGTCTAAAAATTCTATCGACAAAAGACGATACATCGAGACCGAATCTTCAAAATCGTATAAAACTTTAAGGTATGCAATAAGGTCAACTATTTCCGGCTGTCTGAAGAGTCTTCCAGGACCCAAAAATTGGCAGGGAATGCCGTGACGGGAAAGGGCACGCATAAAAGGATCCGAGTGGTTGTTTGCGCGAACCAAAATTGCGACATCACGAAACGATATTTTTTCGTCTTTAATTATTTCCACAATGGTTTTTGCCACCGCATCCGCTTCGTTTTCAACACGGCCTTTGTGAATCAGTACAACATCCTCACCCTTACCCTTCTTCACACTTTCTAAGTTTTTACAAATTCCCATTTTATCTTCCAAGGTGTCGGGTGCATTAAAACGGGAAAGTTTGTAGGAAGCGTCAAGTATGGTTTGTGTAGAACGATAGTTAGTTGTCAAGACAATCATCTTTGCTTTCTTGTAATCTTTTTTGAAATACAAAATGTTTGAAACGGCCGCTCCACGGAATTTATAAATCGACTGCAAGTCATCGCCAACAACCGTCAGGTTTCCACCACCATTGGGGGGCGATAATAACTTAAGAAGTTCGTACTGGGAAATATTTGTGTCCTGAAACTCATCGACAAGGACAAATTTAAACTGTTTTTGAAAATCTTTCAAAATATTCGGCCGTTTTCTGAAAAGCTCTAAAGTTTTTGTTATCAAATCACCAAAGTCCATTACCCCTTCCTTAGTCTTCAGATCATCATAGGTTTTATAGGCATTTGCCAATTCCATCCACTTTTTCAGTTCAATTTCTTCCCCATCAGAAATTTTTGAATCCTGTTTTTCTATTTTTGTTTTTATCCAATTAAGATATTGATCGGGTGTTATGTCCTCATCCTGAAGACGGGAAAAGTGGTTTAACATTCCGTCAATAAATTTTGTTGGATTTCCGAGCGGACGGAAATAATCAAGATCAAATTTAAATAAATTTTTCCTAACAAAAGCAATTGATTCCGCCTGAGTATTAAGTTTGTAGGAAGGGTTTAAACCAATCTCAAGTGCCTGACTGCGAAGAATCTTATCGCAAAAAGAGTGGAATGTTGAAATCCACATTTGTGTATATCCGTAAGGGAGTGCAATATCAACTCTTTCCTGCATCTCACGGGAAGCTTTCTCAGTAAAAGTAAGGGCTAAAATTTCAGAAGGTTTGGCGAGATTTTCAGAGATCAAATACTTAATCCTTTCAGTGATAACAGTAGTCTTCCCGGTTCCGGCACCGGCAACGATTAAAAGCGGACCCTTTTTATATTTAACGGCTTCAAGTTGTTCTTTATTGAGTTTCTTTTCCTCACCCATGAAGCTATTTTAACACGAAGAAAGAGATAATATTTTAACTATATCCCCAATTTTTCCCGTATTGTTTTGAGTAGTAGTGGAAAAGTAGTATACCCAAATTCACTATTCAGGTGACCTCCGTTTGGAACCACAATTAATTTCTTCGCGCCGCACAGTTTTGGAAACTCCTCTAAAATTTCAAACGGAATGTACGGATCATTGTCTCCGGCAAAACAAACAATTTCCCCGCAATTTTCTTTTACTTTATTCCAATCTACACCCCTTTTTATAAATGGCTCATTTAATAAATTGTACTCACCCAAATCCTTTTCGGACATTTTTGCAAATCCCGACACAAAGAAACAGGCACCTATTTTTTTATCGATTGTTTCCAAATACTGACAAACAGATAGTGGAGACATCGAGTGAGCAATAAAAATAATTTCATTACTGGGTCCACCCAACTTTTCAACACTTTCTTTAATTACCTTTATCCAACCCTCAGGATTCTGTCCTTCAGGAGTAGGAAGTTGGGGACAAACTACTTCATGCCCAATCTTTTCCAACTCTTTTGAAAGCCACGGAAACCAGTTACCGTCGGGTGAACCAAAAGTTCCATGTAAAATAATGAAATTCATTGACGTTCTTCTTTTTTCTTTTCTACAGTTGTACCAAGAGTTTTTGTAGAAGTAATTTTTTGACCAAGTTGAGAAAAGACAGTTACAACCCCATCCATTGTATTATGCGCATTTGTAATATGTTTTTGCAGTACTGACAGATTATCTCCTACTTTCTCATAATCTTTCTGAATAGCACGAAGCGAGGCAAGAATTTCTTTTGCCTGGCTTTCAATCTTCTGACCTTCAAAGCTCATGAGGATTGCTTTAAGGTATGCATAAAAAGTGGTTGGGGAGACCGGAAGAACTCTTTTGTTCCCTGCATAATCAAAAAGGGAGGAATTATTCACAACTTCATAATAAATCGCCTCTGAAGGAATATACATCAGTGCGTAATCGATTGTCCCTTCTTCCGTTAAAATGTATTTCCTGCTTATGTCGTCGATGTGTTTTTTGACATCGGACTCAAAAAGCTTTTGATATGACACTCTCTCTTTATCGTCCTGAGATTTGCTGATCCTTCTAAAGTTCTCCATCGGAAACTTAGAGTCTATAGGGATAATCCCTGCCGATGTCTTTATGGCCGCATCAACTTTCTCACCACTTCGAAAAACATATTGCAGATTGAAAGATTCCTTCGGGAGATACTGCTTTAAAAGTTCGTTCAACACCTGCTCGCCGATGTTTCCACGGATTTTCGGGTTTTTTAGAAAGTCCTGAAGTTCCCGCATCCCCCGCCCAATCTCACTCATTTCACCAATGTTTCTTTGAACGGCACTTATCACGCTTGTTGCACTGTCTAATCTTTCGTTAAAAGCCTTTCCCTGTTCATTAAGCCTCACATTTGTCGTTTTAAGATATTCCAAAAGTTCAGATGAAGGCTTTTGTTTTTCCCCCAGGTCGTTTATTTTTTTGTTGATGTATAAAATGACCAATAAAAAACCGACAATTATTGTAATTATGACTACCATTTCCATTACCTATATAATAGCATTATATGGTTTTACACCGTAAAACGATTGAGCGAAAGAAAGAAGTAAAATTGCGAAAAAGTTTCCTGCCGACATTTATCATCACCGTTTTTCTTTGGCTCGGTGTTTTTGGAATTGTGTATTTTGTCGATCCCCACCAATCCGGTGCGATCCCTTTGTTTTTTGTAGCCGTACTTTTTGCCCTATTTTTTGCCCTCTCAATTGTGTTTATTAACTCGAGAAGGGGGTTTATTGTAGCTTTAGCGTTGACGGTATTTGTAATTCTTCGCTATTTCGGTTTGGGAAACCTTCTTAATTTTTTCCTTCTTGCAGGAATAGGTATAGCGGCTGAGATTTATCTTTCCAGCAAATCACGTTAATGAAAATTTCAAAGTCGTCATTAATTACTCTTTTTCTTATCGTTCTTAACCTTGCGCTTTTTTACAAACTTCGTTTTTTTCTCCCACTACTTAGCGGAAAGGCCCAACTTCTTGATCTGGAAACTTACTTGAGACTTCTTTCTGACATTAAAGATGGAATTAATCCATATACCGTTTCCTACATGCAGTCCCTTGGACCCCCATCCGTATTTTATTACTTTCTTCCGTTTTCAATTTTTGATTTGTCAGTATCCATTCCGCTTTATACCCTTACTAATATAATTTGCGGTTTTGCTACTTGTTTCCTTTTTTCGAGAACATTTTTTGAAGATAAATTAAAATGTTTTTTAATTCTGACACTTATTTATTTTTCTTCCTTTCCTGTCAGGTTTTCGATCGAGATGGGTCAACCAAATACCGTAATCGGACTGTTTCTTACCTTTCTGATATGCTACCCCAGAACAAAATATTTGAGCTTCATTTTAAGTCTGATAATGATTATTAAAACTAATTATTTTGTCCTTCTTTTATCGTTTATCAAAAGTAATTTTTGGGCAACAGTAAGGGCACTCTCATATGTAGCAATCATCACTTCGCTTTTGTTTGCCGTAATCAAACCCTCCATTTATTCCTATTACATCACGGAAAAAACAGGGGGTTTTCTTCTTAACACAAATAATTCCTCCTTTGATTACTACAATCAATCGATTCCCACTAAAATCGGTGGTGCTATTCCTGAAAAGTCGGGTGTTGTGATATATACAACCATTATTTTCTTTATTTTCTGGAAAGTTTTCAAAACGCAAAATTTGATGCTTGGAGCGTTAGCATCTGTCATGGCATCGCCAGTATCGTGGCAGCATTATTTTGCAGCTCTGTTTCCTGTTTATCTTTACTCCATAATCAAAACAAAAGGTATTTTAAGAATCCTTTCGTTATTTGCATTTTTCCTTTACTGGATAGAATTTCCGTTTCTGCATCATGCACAGGTGAATCTGTTTACAGTAATACTGTCCAAACACTATCTGATTTCGGCAATGTTGTTGTTTTTAATAATTAGTAAAAACAAACTAATTTCCCACCCAGCTTCAAAATGATGTAAAATACGTAAAGCAGATGGACAAATACTACATCACAACAACGCTGCCTTACGTCAACGCCGATCCACACATCGGTTTTGCCCTTGAGCTTTTTCAGGCCGATGTTCTAGCCAGATACTACAAACTTCTTGGAAGTGAAGTTGTTTTTAATTACGGCACCGACGAGCATGGGGTTAAGGTATATACCAAAGCCAAAGAGGAAGGGAAAGATCCAAAAACTTACTGTGATGAATATGCAGTAAAATACAAAGCCCTTAAAAAACATTTCAACCTGATAAGCACTAATTTCATAAGAACAACCGATGAATATCATATTAAAGCGGCACAGGAGTTTTGGACAAGGTGTTTTAAAAACGGTGACATCTACAAAAAGAACTATAAAACAAAATACTGTATCGGATGCGAACTGGAAAAAACCGATTCAGAATTGAATGACGGAAAGTGCCCGATCCACCCAAACCGGGAAATAGAAATTCGTGAAGAAGAAAACTACTTCTTCAGGTTTTCAAAATATCAAGAAACGCTCCTTGACCTATACAAACAAAGGCCGGATTTTGTCATCCCTGCAAACAGATTAAAAGAAATTGCAACCTTTGTTAAAGCTGGTCTGCAGGATTTTTCAATATCACGCCTTAAATCAAAGATGCCTTGGGGAATTGAAGTTCCCAACGACCCCGAACATGTGATGTACGTCTGGTTTGATGCACTTATCAACTACGTCTCAACCCTCGGTTGGCCGAAAGACAATGAAAACTTTGAGGGTTACTGGCCTGGGACCCAGGTAGCTGGAAAAGACAACCTGCGTCAGCAATCGGCGATGTGGCAAGCAATGCTCGCATCAGCCGGACTTCCATTTTCAAAACAGATTTTTATCCATGGATTTTTGACCCTAAACGGGCAAAAGATCAGCAAAAGCCTGGGCAACAGTATCGACCCGCTGGATCTTATCAATAGGTACAGTGTTGACGCCGTCCGTTACTATTTTCTGGCCAAAACGGATCCCTTTGAGGACGCCGACTTTACGTATCAGAAATTCGAAGAGTCGTACAATTCAGATCTTGCAAACGGATTGGGAAATTTAGTCGCGAGGGTTTCGAAAATGGCGGAAAACGCCGGTCTTATGGTTGAAAAAACAAAGGACCTAAAACCCAATAAAGAAATCGGAAACGAGATTGAAAAATTTGCTTTTGACAAAGCATTATCGCTTATTTGGGACAATATCAAAAGTCTCGACCAATTAATAAACACAAAAAAAGTCTGGACACTTGAGGGGCAAAAACAAAAAGATATTTTAGTTGATCTCATCGATAGAATCAGGCAACTGGCATTTGACATCAAACCTTTCCTTCCCGACACCTCGAGCCAAATAGAGGAATGTTTCAAAGGTCCGAAAATCAAAAGTACAAAACCTTTGTTTCCACGACTAAAACTTGCATAAAAAACTAAGTAAGTACAAGTATGGAGAAATTTATCAGCAAACACGAACGCTTGGTACAACGAACACTGGAGATCCTACCCGGTTTTGTTTCTTGGAACATCATTCTTTTTCCTTACTGGGGGATATTTGTCATCCCCAACGCCGTTGCATATTTTGTTCTTGCTTACAACATCTACTGGTTTTACCAGTCTGCAACAATTGCCGTCACTTCGTATATTTCCCATATCAGAATCCAGGCTTCGATGGTCTACAAATGGGAGGAGGATATTAAAACTTTTCCCGATTATAAAAAGGTTCACAATATTGTGATTATCACAACATATAAAGAACCGCTTAAAACCCTAATAAGAACCATTGATTCAATTGCTAATCAAACCCTTTCCAAAAAACAAATAACTGTTGTCTTGGCAATGGAAGCAAAAGAGCCGGAAAGCGACAGAAACGAAAAAGTGCAGGAACTTAAAAAAATATATGGGAAGGTGTTTGCTAATTTAATTGTAACCGTTCACACGCTTGTTCCCGGCGAGGTGGTAGGAAAAGCATCCAACGAAAAATATGCGGCGATCCATGTTAAAGAGGAACTAGTCGACAAGAGGGGAATGGATATAAACTATATCACTGTAACAAGCTGTGACGCAGATCATGTTTACCACCCCAACCATTTTGCCTGTCTTACATATAAATTCTTGGATAACCCAAAAAGACACTCCATGTTCTGGCAACCGGCAATTATGTTCTACAACAACATTTGGGAACTTCCGGCAATTACAAGAGTCCCAAGCACCTTGGGTTCGATCTGGAATCTATCCCAGCTTCCAAGACGAGATAGGCTGATCAACCAACAAAACTATGCCCTATCTCTCAAGTTATTAGACAAGGCAGGGTATTGGGATGCCGATAAAATTCCGGAGGACTGGGGAATATTTTTTAAATCTTTCTACAAAAACAAAGGTGATGTTGAAGTCGAACCGATCTACCTACCTGTTAAAGTAGACGCTGCCCAATCGACATCTTTCTTCAAAACCATTAAAAACCAATATGAGCAACAAAAGAGGTGGGCGTGGGGAGTGTCGGACGATCCATGGATTATTAAGGCCTATTTATTAAACCCGGATATTCCCTTCTTCACAAGAACCATGCGCCTTATTAATGTCATGTGGGCACATTTTCTCTGGCCGGTAAACTGGTTTATTATCACAATCGGACTTACTATTCCGACAATTATCAATCCCGCTTTTGGTAGAACAACATTGGGATATATGGTTCCGAAAATTTCCTCCTTCGTACTGACGCTCGCACTGGCTTTCCTTCTCGTAATGATTGTCTTTGACAATATCTACAAACCGAAAAGGCCGGCACATGTTTCCTGGTTTAGGGCACTTATCATGCCGCTTGAGTATATCCTGATGCCCGTTGCCGGATTTTTGTTTTCGGCCCTTCCGGGATTGGACGCCCACACAAGATTGATGCTTGGAAAGTATTTGGAATACCGTGTCACCGAGAAGGTGTAGATATTTTCTTTAAAATATTTGTTTACCCGAGATGTAAGTTTACAAACAATAAATTTCTTTACACAGTAGGAACATTTTGTTTATTAATAAATAATAAAATGTATAAAGAAAATTTTCCTTATACACACGCAGGGCTTTGGCTTACTACCTTATTACACCAATTTCCACAATGCAACAGAGGGCAGCTTTATATGGAAAGGTTTTGCGAAGCCTGCCTGTCGTTAAAAGAACAAGATTCTATTCAAGATTTCACCGTCTGGGAAAAAAATTCACCGAAAGACTGTATGGGAGTAGATGTAACCATCACAATAGATGGAAAAGAAATTGATTTCCAAGTTACATCGTCTCTTAAAAATGCCGACAAACACATAAAAACCAATAATAAGCATCCCGAACGGGGAACCGTCAGGATTGTTTATGTCCGTGAAGGAAATAATCAGGTTATGAAGTCTATCTCCAATTTAGAGAAAGAAATTTTAAGAAAGGCAGCACTTAATTTCAACAAGAAATAATTTTCTTGGACCACTTCCCTACCGAACTAAGCAAAAATAATACCCTGTAGTATGTGCATAGGATTATATAGGAAGGTACTAATACTATATTGTGCGACGTTGATGTTTATTAAAAAATTTCAGTTCGGTAAAACAAATCCCCTTGTATTGCCAAGTTTTATAAAGCCTGCAACATCCAACGTAGTTTTTTCAATGTGGCATTGTTCAAACCCCACTCCCGAAATCTCTGCTGCCGAAAAATCACTCTTTTCAAGATTACATTTTTCAAAAATAACCCTTTCCAGTTTTGCTCCATTGAAAGTAACCCCCAAAAGATCACACTGAATAAAAATTGAGTTTGTTAAGTTTGCGTTTTCAAATTTACAAGTGCGTAGATCCAATTTCTTTCTCTCCCCCGCTTTTATGCCTTTGTGTTTTTGAAAGACGCTGTTTATTAACAACGAACCCGTAAAATCACACTCTTTAATATCCGCACCGGCAAAATCGATACTACTTAAGTTACTTCCCGGAAAAGAACAGTTCTCAAAAGAAACTATTTCAAAGATACTGCCACTAAAATCACAATCAAAAAACCTACAACCCGAGAAATTTGAAAATCTAAATACCAGGTTATTAAACTTACAATTTAAAAATCTTACGTCTTCAAAATCTTTCCCCTGGATATCATTTTCGAAAATTATTTTATTTTTGTAAATCATAATTCTTGGAGATTGTTTCGAATATGGGAATAATCCGCGAACGCATTTTGCGGCTTTGGGGAAAACCGGTGATTAATAAGTATCCTTGCCAGTCTCCTTCTCCAATGGCAAGTTCAAGATGTATTGTGTCAACTAATTTTGCCTCTCCCTCAACTTCATAAACCCTATACTCACCTTTCGACAGTTTTTGGTCGGTCTTGTGGAGCTTGTGAGTGGTAATAAGCATTTC
>CAZSNC010000002.1:0-8144 GCA_964608405.1 uncultured Gammaproteobacteria bacterium
AAATATGTGCGCATTTACCATTACCAGTCACAATCACCGAAAAGTTGGGATATGAGCCTGAGCGTAGGGATAGTAGGATTGCCAAATGTAGGGAAATCAACACTTTTTAATGCGCTTCTAAAAAAGCAGCAGGCATATGTTGCCAATTTTCCCTTTGCAACAATTGAGCCAAATATTGGTGTTGTTCCCGTTCCTGACGAAAGACTTAAAAAACTGGCCGAGGTGGTGAAAACTTCCGAAAACATGGCAAATCTTCCCCCCGATGTTCCCGCAACTGTTGAATTTGTTGATATTGCAGGACTTATTGCCGGAGCGCATAAAGGGGAGGGCTTGGGAAACAAGTTTTTAAGCCATATTAGAGAGACTGATGCAGTCTGTCATGTTGTACGCTTATTTTCCGATCCCGACATAGTTAAGCAAGGAGTGGTTGACCCAAAGAGCGATTTTCAAACAATTGAAACAGAACTTTGTCTTGCTGACCTTCAAACAATTGAAAAACAAAAAGATCCGGGGAATACTCCCGACAAAGAACAACTGAAGAAATGGGCAGTTGTTAATAAGTATCGTGAAGTTCTCTCACAAGGAAGTCCTGCGAGAACAGTAAATTTGTCTGAGGAAGAAGAAAAATACGCTAAAGAGCTATGTCTATTAACAAATAAGCCAATTCTTGTTGCCCTAAATGTTTCGGAAGAAGATCTGCAAAAAGCTTCTAGGCTGGAGAAAAAATACTCGGCTGAATTTGGGATTGGTGAGGATCAGGTTGTTGCAATTAGCGCCAAGGTTGAGTCTGAACTTTCTGAGTTATCCGAACCTGAACAATTGGAATATTTAAAAGACTTAGGGACAGATAAATCGGGGTTGGAAAGGTTAATCAGAAAAGCCTTTGCAACGCTTGGGCTTATCACTTTCTTAACAGGAGGAGTGAAAGAAGTTCGTGCATGGACTATAAAAGATGGTTGGAGTGCACAAGAAAGTGCCGGAGTAATACATACCGATTTTATCCAAAAATTCATTAAAGCAGATGTTGTTGATTTTGATGACTTTATATCCTCTGGTGGGTGGAAGGGATCAAGGGATATGGGAAAGGTCAGAAGCGAAGGAAGGGATTACTTGATGAAGGATGGAGATGTGGTAGAATTCAAGATCGGTTCCTGATTAGAATACATTCACGCTATGGAATATGACAATCGAGTTAACATTGTAAATTTCTATTTAAAAGCCCTGAAGGATAGTGAAAATTATTGTGGGCGAAATTGCAAAGCAAATTTATCATATGGCGAGTCCAGGTGTGTCGGAAGAATTTCACCTTCTATATTACGTCCGGTGCTCTCTTTGGAAAATGGTACTTTTATAATCAATTCGGAGAAGGATCCAATGGATGCAGTTTCTGATATTCCTCCTGATTGTCCGTTTTTTTAAGTAGTATTAAAGTAATCCTGTTGCATTTTTGTGTTTAGGGTTTACAAACTTACTATAATAAAATTCCTCTTTGTAAGATTTTAGATTTTTGTTATACTTGTCCTTGTTATTATGAATAAGTATGAATTGACCGTTGTTATTCCGGGAAAATCAACTCCCGCAAAACAGAAATCAGCTGTTGAAAAGGTTAAGAAACTGATTGATGTTTTTAAAGGAAAAGTTGAAAAAGTTGATGAATGGGGCAGGCTTGATTTAATGTACAAAATCAGTGGTGCCGATAGTGGCATATTTACGCTTTTTAATATAGAATTGAAATCAGCTGACGTTAAGAAGTTGAGCGATAAACTTAAAACCGAAGAGGATTTTATCCGGTGTTTGATAGTCAAAGCTCAATAATAAATTATGTCGAGAAGTTTAAATAAAGTTGAATTAATTGGAAATCTGACACGGGATCCCGAACTGCGTTTCACTCCTTCTGGAGCGGCAGTTTGTACTTTTGGGCTTGCGACAAACAGGCAATGGAATACGGACAGTGGTGAGAAGAAGGAAGAGGTTGAATTCCACAGAATTGTTGCCTGGAACAAACTTGCAGAACTTTGCGGGCAGCTTTTAGCTAAGGGGAGGAAAGTATATGTTGAAGGAAGACTTCAAACAAGGAAATGGACAGGTCAAGACAATACCGAGCGTACGACCACGGAAATCGTGATATCTGATATGATCATCTTGGATTCAAGGGCACAATCAGAAGCCAGATCGTCTGACACAATGGATATTCCGGAAAATCTTGACGAGGTTCTTCCTCCTATTGATGATGCGGGTACATCACAAAGTAACGCTTCTAAGCAATCGGAAGATGGATCAAAAGCGTCCGGTAAAACAGAGAAATCAAAATCAAAAAATGATGAAGAGAAGCCTTCGGAAGATGACGATATTCCTTTCTAAGCCTTCTTAAGTAAGTCTATTTTCGTTTTAACTAATAAAATACACATGGCAAAACCAAAAAAAACATCAAGAAAACCGCAGATACCTAAAAAAAGCAAGAAAGATTGTGTTTTTTGTAAGGCAAAAAGTACACCGGATTATAAATCGTACAAAGATTTGGAGAAATATATTTCCGATCGCGCTAAAATGATTCCCTCCATTTACACAGGAACGTGTACAAAACACCAGAAGCAAGTTAGTGTTGCCGTTAAAAGGGCAAGATTTTTAGGACTTCTTCCGTATACCGCAGTTTCCAAATAATAGTTTTACTTCTGTCAAAACCCTAAGAGAAATAGTATTATTTTTTGGTATGGAGAAAACGGATAATGCCAATAAGTCCAAGTTTTCCTTGAGATATTTGAGAAAAATATTTTTATTTGTAGTTGGTGCATCCTTGGTTTTTGCTTTAGGGTATTTTTTGGGACTTCGTAATTTTTACATTAATTTGTATGGGTATCCCGATGTCCATATTGAAAGGGAAGTACCCCAAAGCAAGAAAGAGTTAGATTTCAATCTGTTTTGGACAGTCTGGGACAAAATAAACGAGAAATATTATGACAAGAATAAATTGATACCTGGAAAAATGGTATACGGTGCCATTAAAGGTATGGTTTCCGCAATAGGGGATCCCTACACCGTATTTTTACCCCCAACGGAAAACAAGATAGTGCAGGATGACCTCAAAGGAAGTTTTGAAGGAGTAGGAATACAACTTGGCTATAAAGACGAGTGGATTGCAGTTGTGGCTCCGATAGCGGGGTCTCCTGCTGATAAGAAGGGAGTAAGGGCAGGGGATATCATTTATGCAATCCGTGACCCGGGTGCAAATGTTGATATCAAATCGACTCAGGGGTTGTCAACTCAGGAAGCGGTAAGTGTCATCAGGGGCGAGAAGGGAACAAGTGTGTTTTTGACATTTGTAAGGAAAGGAATTGAAAAGCCCTTTGAAGTTGAGCTTGTGAGAGACACCTTGGATATACCAAGCGTTATTGTTGACTATGTTGGCGAGGGGAACAGAATTGCTCATATCAGACTTGTGAAATTTGCCGCCGAAACTCAGGCCGAATGGGATGAGGCGATTGTGAATTTACTGACACATGATTTTGACGGGATCATATTGGATTTGAGGAATAATCCCGGTGGATATCTTCAAGGCGCAGTTGACTTGGGAGCCGATTTTATGGAGGAGGGAAAGGTTGTTGTGATTGAGAAGTCAAACGATATCGAGAGGGATTACAAGATTGAGAGAACCGGAAGATTGAGAAATAGAAAACTTGTAGTTTTACTTAACGGAGGATCTGCATCGGCCTCAGAAATTCTTGCAGGGGCATTGAGAGACAACAAGAAAATTCCACTTATTGGTGAAACATCTTTCGGAAAAGGTACGATTCAGGAACCGATTGAGATGGATGGGGGGGTCGGGCTTCATGTAACAATTGCAAAATGGCTAACACCAAGTAGTTATTGGGTAAACGAGAAAGGATTAAAACCGGATGTTGAGGTATCGGACAATCCCGATACGGAAGTTGACGAACAACTGGATGCTGCAATAAAATCTTTAGAATAAATACAAAGAAAATTTCAGCAATTATTAAGTTTGTTAAAATATTTGAAAAATAATATGAAATCGAAACTAAAAGGAGTATTAATATTAATTGCTGTTTTGATAGTGGTTTCATTTTCAGCTATTGGAGGAATTGTTGCAGATCGATATTTCGATATTAAAAGCCTTGATTCAATATTTAATAGGAGGGGTGGGTTTGCCGGAGAAACACGGAAGATTGTCAATGAAGAGTCAGTTGTTATTGATGTTGTGGAAACGGTATCTCCTTCTGTTGTTACTGTCTCGATTCAGACTCCCAAGCGGACCGTTTTTAATTTTTCTCCCTTTGGTGGACTCCAACAAAGAGTTGAGGGAGGAACTCCCCAAGATATTGGAAGTGGATTTATAATTTCGAATTCCGGGCTCATCATTACGAACAAACACGTTGTTCAAACTGACGGCTCGTACAAAGTGATAACTCAGGATAATAAAGAGTACGATGTTAAACAAATCAGCCGCGATCCATCAAACGATATTGCGATTTTAAAGATTGATGCCAGCGACCTAAAACCCGTTGAACTTGGCGATTCCTCCAATCTGAAGGTTGGTCAAAGCGTTATTGCAATAGGTACAGCATTGGGTGAGTTTAGGCACACCGTGACTACAGGTGTGATATCTGGTCTTGGTAGGGGAATTACGGCAGGGAGTATTTATGAAGGATATATTGAAAAGTTAGACGATGTAATCCAGACCGACGCCGCAATTAATGCGGGTAACTCGGGCGGACCGCTTCTTAACTCGGCCGGTCAGGTGATCGGAATAAATGTTGCAGTTGCATCGAGCGCCCAGAACATTGGTTTTGCGATACCGGTAAATGTTGTTAAATCAGCACTTGAGGAATTTAACAAATCGGGAAAGTTTAGTGCTAAGGCATATCTTGGAGTTGAATATCAAATGGTCAGTAAACAAAGTGCAATATTAAACGATATTCCACAGGGGGCGTATGTTGTGAATATTGTCCCGGGTTCTCCTGCCGAGAAAGCGGGAATTGAAGTTGATGATATTATTGTAAAGATCGGAAATGACAAAATTGTTGACCAGGAAAACGGGCTTTCGGATATTATTAAGAAGTATAAACCGGGTGATGAAGTTGAGGTGGAAATATGGAGAAATAGTGAATCCTCAAAAATTAAAGCCACACTTTCGGAATATCAACAATAACAGCCGACAAAAAATGTTTATAGTTTCTTCAGCATTTCGTTAATGTGAGCTATTGCTTGTTTGTTGTTTTCCCACGCCTCGCTTTTAAAAGTATTATTATTTTCAAGAACCGATGCATAGAATATTGAAGCTTTTTCTACCTGTGTCATATTCTTTTCCGATAAATGTCCGTTATAATAAAGATCCAGTGTGAGATGGTCGGAGTATTTAGGATATTCCTGATCTTCACGGGTGATCTCAAGAGAATAAGAACGAGGAAACTTTTTTACCCGTATAGTCCAGATATCCTCGTTGTGTTTAAATTGGAAAAACCCGCCGTAAGGCTCGAGCTTTTCTTTTGACGGATATTTCTTTATAAGCGAATTTTGAAAATCCTGATTATTTTCAAGTCGGTCTAAACAGGAAAGAAATAATTTTCCAGCGTTTGTAATGAGGACATTTTGGGGCAGTTGTCTATCGTTATGTAAGTGATATTTATTTTCGCGCTCCATGAATAAAGTTGTAATGAAAGCGAAATAAAAGTTTACAAATTTTGGGTGAGAGACAATATCTTGTCGAGATTGCCCTCAATAATGGATGATAAATTACCCCAGTTTTTTCCAATTCGGTGGTCTGTGACGCGATCTTGGGGAAAATTATAGGTGCGGATTTTTTCTGCACGCATTCCTCTTCCTATCACGCTTCTGTAACCGGCAACTGTTTTTTCTTTTTCCAATTCGGATTTTTCCCAAAGTCGGGATCGAAGAATAGACATTGCGATCTCTCTGTTTTGTTCCTGAAAACGCTCTTCTCGTGCGGTAACGACAATTCCACTAGGTCTGTGGGTGAGTCTCACAGCGGTTGACACTTTGTTTACGTTTTGCCCTCCGTGTCCACCCGCTCTGAAAAACTGGATATCAATGTCTTGTGGATTTAACCTTATTTCCGAATCTTTAATTTCCGGAAGTACAGCAACAGTTGCGGTTGAGGTATGGACGCGTCCTCTTTTTTCTGTTGTAGGTACTCTTTGTACACGGTGCACTCCCGACTCGTTTTTAAGCAAGGTGAATGCGTTTGCACCGGTTATTTTGAGTGTCAGTTCATCAACGGCGTTCACTTTCCACCCCATTTTTACGGCATATCGAAAGTACATCCGAAGAAGGTCTGCTCCCCACAGCTTTGCTTCATCTCCTCCGGTTGCACCCCTGATTTCTATGTAGACTTTTTGGTTGTTATTATCCATATTTCAAAAAAAAGAGGGTATATAGGAATGATTGTCAAAACTAACCACGAGATTTCTTGTTTTTGGCAATTTTTCGAAGTTCTTCCAGAGTATCTGGTCTTTCAAGTTCGCGTTCAAGCTGTCTTTGCTTTTTCAACTTCCTTTTTTCTGATTTGGAAATTCTTTCGGTTTGCGCTTTTGCTTTCTTGTTGACATAAGCATCAACCCGGCCTGCAGTATCGATATATTTCATTTGTCCTGTGTAAAAAGGATGACATTTAGAACAAATTTCGACCTGGATTTTAGCAACTGTTGCCCCGATCGTGAAAGCGTTTCCACAAGCGCAGGTCACTTCGCAATCGTCGTACCATTTAGGATGAATTGCTGTTTTCATAATTTAATTAAAATAAATAATTCGGCAATAGCCTTACGGCTAAGAAAGAATTATAGCAAAATTGCAAAATAACACAAAGGCTAAAACTAATTTCTTTTTATGCTTTTCCCTACCTGGTTTCTTCTGTATTCTGCGATAAATACGCCAAGTATTATTATTGTTGTACCTATGAGAAAAGGGATTGTAACCTCTTCCTTTAACCAAAATACTGCCAATGGAGCGGCAAAAACTGGGGAAAGGTATGAAAAAAGAGTTGCTTCCGATGCCTCAATATTTTTCTGTCCTTCCTGGTAAAGAAAATATGCCAGAGACCCTGAAAACACAGCCATGTACCAAACACCAAGATGCGCCTTAAAAGGAGCAAGCGAAATGATATATAGAAGATTTGTAACACCTCCGGATTGAAATAGTGCAAACGGTAGAGAACTTATAAAGCCTAATACAAACATATAAGTTGTCATAAAAAGTACATTGGTGTTATGGCGCATCTCTTTCTTTGTGATCAGGATATATAACACCCATGAGATATTTGCAAGGATAGCCAATAAATTACCCGTAAGCGATCTGATTTCAAACAACCCGTTTTCGAATAATGGCTCCACAACAACAAAGACGGTACCGATTAGTGTAATAATTATTCCCAACATTTCACGCTTAGTTACCTTTTCTTTTAGAAACAGTATCCCGCCGAGGATAATAAAAATCGGACCTGTATTACCGATTATTGAAACATCCAATACCGTGGATTTGTCGAAGCTGAAAAAAGACAACGCCAAATTGACCGATGACCCCAAAAGCCCCGCAAGCGTCAGCCAAAATATTTCGTGTCTTGTCTTTGGAAACCCTACCTTAAAAACAATTGCAATGGGGATCATAAGAATTGCTGAAATGAAAAAACGATAGGTTAGAAATATCATCGGAGGAAAATCCGGAAGGGTATATTTAATAACCGGTCCGGCTATACCCCAAATAGCAGTAACAATTAAAAGCAGAATATACGATTTAATCCGTTGTTTAGACACGTTTTCATTATCGAATACGTTTGAGTGGGTAGCAAGGGGTATTCATTTAAACGAGTTTAGATTTGTATCAATTTGGCTATGGCGTTAGCAAAAACCTTCTTCTGCGTTTGGGTGGCTAAGTTCTTTACGGTTACGGTGTCGGTTGCCGTCTCATCGGGTCCAAGAATTAAAGCAAATGGTATTGATTTCTTATCGGCATATTTAAGCTGTTTTTCGAGTTTTGCGTTTGAATCCGGATAAAGTTCACAATTTACCCCTTCATTTCTGAGTTTTATTGCCAGCTTCAGTGAATATTCTTTAAGCTCAGGTGAAAAGATTGTAACCAACACCTTCGTTTTATTGGGGGAGAGGACCGGATACTTA
>CAZSNC010000002.1:8154-70112 GCA_964608405.1 uncultured Gammaproteobacteria bacterium
ATTACCATATCTCCCATCGCAAAACCAACCCCAGGGATTTTATTTTTGGATCCGACCTCGGAGGTTAAGTTATCATATCTTCCGCCCCCCCAGATTGCTCTGAAATTTCCTTTAACATCCCATCCCTCGAATACGGTTTTTGTGTAGTAATCCAAACCTCTCACGATTGATGCGTCGTATTCGATAAACGGTGATGCACCCACATCATCAAGATATGAAAATATTGCTTTCAGCCAATCCGATTTTTCGAAGCCGTTTTTGTCCTGTAAAATATCCGTAACTTTTTGAACTTGCATATCATTTAAAGACGCCTCTTTAAGCATTTCTTTAAAATCACTTTCACTCACCTTTGATTTCTTATCTATAACCTTAAAAAGAGGGGGGATACCTTCTTTTGGAATACCGATTCCGCTTAGCTCCTTTTCCAAATTTTGTCTGTCGTTTATTTTTATTTTTACCTCATCGGGGGTAAGACCAAGTTTTTGAAAGAAGTATGCGGCGACGCTAATTACCTCGGCATCGGCTTCTGGGCTTTCTGCACCCAAAATATCAATATCCCATTGGAAAAATTCTCTGCCTCTTCCTTTTTGCGGTGATTCGTAACGAAACCTCCTACCGTATGTAAACCATTTTAAAGGAAAAGTGAGGCTGTTTTCGTTTTGGGCAACAATGCGGGCAAGGGAGGGGGTCATCTCGGGTCTTAGGGCAACGGTGTTTCCCGATTTGTCCTTGAAAATAAACGCCTGCTTTTTGACAAGTTCTTCACCCGATTTCGCGGCGTAGAGAGTTAGCGGCTCGAGTGTCGGACCGTTATATTCCTGGAAACCAAAAGATTCGGAAAGCCTCCTGAGCTTTTCATAAAACCAGTTCTGGAAAGCCATATCCTCGGGCAAAAAATCCCGAAATCCTTTTAGTAACGCAATGTTTGTTTTCATACAGATATATTCTATAACAAACATCGATTATTTCCCATTGTAGATATCTTCAAAAACGTAGTATTTAACTCTTAACGGGAAGGATTCGGATTACTCCGCTTGGGAATTTAGGATATAGATACGACGGGCAATGTTTTCATCCTTGTCTGAGAAATAAGATCCGATCACGAAATCCCCTTCGGAAATATTTGCAAAACGTGCCTTTTCTGAAGAATCCGGAGAACCTTTGTAAGTTTTTGAGTTATTGTCTATCCCAACTACAATATTTTCTGAGTCCTGCTGTGAAATTTCCATATCGTTTTTGTTTTTTGTCTCAACCCTCCCATAAAACACTTTAATTTCTTCGGGTACTTCAGGTTGGGTTACTATGATTCTGAATGCATCCAAAACTGAATTGTCTTTCTTATAGCCAAGAGCCAATATGTAGTCGCCGATAGCTACATCCGAGGGGGCAATTTTACCAGTTGTTTTTCCGATCTTTGCAAACGAGGTTAATGTGCTTGTGTATGAGATTTGTTTAATTTCTCCTGACGTGGTTTTCATTTGAATACTCATATCGGTAATGTCTGTAACGGTTCCTTTAAAAAATTCCGCCTTTTTTTGGACATTTTCGAGTTTCTCCTCAATTTTTTCCTCAACGTCATCACTTTCCAAGGAATCGGATTTTATAGCCTCGGATGAATAGACAATTTCAAGTTTTATGTTTGAACGCGAGTTGTTTTCCGAGATGGAGTTTATATCCAGGTAATTAATTGACGGATCGATTTCGTATTCAAAATTGAAAGATCCGTCACTTGAGCTTTTTGTAAAATAATCACTTGTTCCTCCAGTTACGACCAGATAACTGTTGGCTTTGGTAGTACCTGTTATCTGAATAACGTCGGTTCCAAATACCTGCATATTGTCGGGTTTTAAAAGTGTCAGTGGAGTATTTCCTTCCGTTTCCGGAGAGTCTTTGTCGACGACTTCGGTATCAATTGTTATACCTTGAGAATTTTGCTTTATAGCTTTATTTGCTCGATATATTCCGAAAGCCAGAATAAGCCCCAGTGTGATTCCGAATATGATCGCGAAAGTTGTCTCTTTACGCATGATTTACAATTAGCCAAGGACAACTATATTTTACCAACTTCTCCTTGTCAAGTTGGCGAGAAAGAAATAAGATACATAGAGTGTAGATTATGGATATCACTTACCTTGGTCACTCATCGTTTAAACTCAGGGGAAAAACGGCTGCTGTAATAACCGATCCTTTTGATCCCACAATGGTCGGCCTGAAATTTCCCAAGAATGAAGCCGATATTGTAACTGTTTCACACGACCACGAAGACCATAATAAAGTTGATTTGGTTATTAATACCAAGATGGTAATCTCGGGAGCGGGGGAGTATGAGATTATGGGTGTTTCCGTTATCGGAGTGGAGACCGATCATGATGCTTCCGGAGGAGGAGAAAGAGGAAAAAATATCATTTATGTTTTTGAGGTGGACGGGGTCAGAATTGCCCACTTGGGGGATTTGGGGCACAAACTATCGGACAAAATTATCGAACAGCTTGGGGATGTTGATGTATTGATGATTCCTGTTGGGGGTGTGTATACGATAGGGCCCAGGGATGCTGTGGATATTGCAAAGGAGTTTGACTGCCCATACATTATCCCGATGCATTATAAAACCGCCGGAATAAACGAGGAGAATTTCGGGAAGTTAAATACGGTTGATGATTTTTTGAAGGAGTCGGGTTATGAAGTTGAGAAGATCGATAAGTTGATACTCAAAAAAGAGCTTATTAATTACGAACAGAGAAAAGTCGTAATCATAGAAAAGAAATAAATTACTGCTTGTAGTTCAATTAGATTCTGCCCTTTATTTAGATGGTTTTAAATTCATTAAAGACCGATCCCAAAATTCCTCCTCATTCTACCGAGGCTGAAACATCGGTTTTGGGAGCAATGTTATTGGACAAAGATTCGATAATTTCGGTAGCGGAATTTTTGGAAGCGACTGACTTTTACGACGAGCGACACAAAAAAATCTACGAGGCGATGATTTCCCTTTACGAAGACAGAGTGCCGATCGATATCCTGACGGTTTCGGAAAAGTTGAAAAAAAAGAAAGACTTTAAAATTATCGGTGGGGCAACGTACCTTGCCCAGCTGACAAACGCCGTTCCGACAGCCGCACATGTTGAGCACTACGGAAAGATTGTTAAGAATTTGGCAACAAAAAGACAACTTCTGGCGGCTTCCTCAAAACTTACCGAAATGTCTTTTGACGAAGGGGTCTCCGCGGAGGATCTGCTGGACAAAGCGGAATCGGAAATATTTTCACTTACGCAAAAGCATCTGGCAAAGTCTTTCACCTCGGTAAGAAGTGCGCTTGAGGAAAGCTTTGACCGGCTAGACGAACTTCACAAGCGGGCAGACGGGCTTCGTGGTGTACCGACAGGCTACAAAGATTTGGATGACAGTCTTGCCGGATTCCAACCTTCAAATCTTTTAATTTTGGCCGCAAGACCTGGGGTAGGAAAAACTACACTGGCACTTAATATTGCCCAGAATGTTGCCGTAAAGTACAAAAAGAGCGTCGGCTTTTTCTCACTCGAAATGAGCAAAGAGGAACTTGTCGATAGGCTCCTAGTGTCACAGGCTGATATTGATGCGTGGAAATTAAAAACAGGCAAACTTTCAGAGGATGACTTTACCTCACTTTCAAACGCAATGGGGGAACTTGCCGAGGCTCCTATATATATTGACGATACTCCAGCGCTTTCAATTTTGGAGATGCGTACTAAAGCAAGACGACTTCAGGTTGAACACGGACTTGACCTTATTATTGTTGATTATTTACAACTTGCCCGTTCAAGACAGCTTGAAAACAGGGTGCAGGAAGTATCCGAGATTTCTCAAGGATTGAAAAACTTAGCAAGAGAGCTTAAGGTCCCTGTACTAGCACTTTCTCAGCTTTCCAGAGCGGTGGAGCAGAGGGGTGGACCCAAAAGACCTCAGCTGGCCGATCTTCGCGAATCAGGAAGCATTGAACAGGACTCAGACGTTGTGATGTTCATTTGGCGTGAAGATGAAGAGAATCTTGAAAACATGTCGCTGGATATCGCAAAACACAGAAATGGTCCAACCGGCTCGATAAAACTCTTCTTTAGGGGCGACAGGATCAAGTTTTACGGAAGGGATACAAAGAGATAATAATAGATACACATCGTATAGACTTTCTTAATCACCTCTAAAGATAAGCCGTTTGGTATTTAAGATTGAGGTTCCAGAAGGTTGAGACAAAAAGATAAGTTTGTTAATAACATTAGGATCACAAGATACCGCGTTGCAATTAAATCAAATGTAACCTATAATATAGCAATATTGGTAGTACCAAATTGAATATTATGGAAAAAATAAGATTATTAGTTATAGGAATAGGTCCGCATTGTAGAAGAGTATACCTTCCCGCAATGAAAGAATTGGGAAAGGTATTTGATGCCGAAATAGTTTTAGGTATTGATGTTAAACAAAATGCTTGTGAAATATCAGAATATTGCCTAAATAATAATTTTAATTTTCCAATTTACTTTATTGATCCTTTTCCTCCTGCTGAAAAACTTCCAATCAAATTACAAGAGAAACTTTCCAAGTTTGTGTACGATAACAAAATTAACGCAGTAATTATTAGTACTGAACCCCTTGTTCATGCCGCTTATGGTCGTTGGGCATTATCCGAGAAACTACATATCCTGATGGATAAACCCATTTCTACGCGAACGGGAGTAGTGGAAAACCTAAAGCAAGCTAAAGGAATAATGAAAGATTATGATGACCTTTTAGAAGAGTATCAAAAACTACAAAAGGTTAAAAAGACGATATTTTCCGTCAATGTTCAGCGACGTTATCATATTGGTTTTCGACATGTATTGAATTTGATTAATGAAGTATCTGGTAGGTTTAACGCTCCTGTCACATCGATACAGAGCATGCACGCGGATGGTCAATGGCGTCTACCGGATGAAATTATCACACAGATTTATCATCCTTATTGTCAGGGTTATGGAAAGTGTTCCCACAGCGGTTATCATATTTTTGATATAGCCTCGATGTTTTATAAAGCAGGAATCAGACCCGGAAAAGTTCCGAATAAGGCTGAAGTTTATTCTTCATTCGTCGACCCAAGGGGATTTATTAAACAGTTTAACCAGGATGATTACCGAAAATATTTTGGTAATGATTATATGATAAAAAATAACTGGACTGATAATAAACTTGATAAAATGTATAAAGGATTTGGAGAGTTGGATTCTTTCAGTACAATTAGGTTACTTAAGGATAATGATAATATTTGTAATATTTCCATTAATTTAATGCATAATTCTTTTGCCAGACGAACTTGGCTTCAACCCGGGGTGGATTTATACAAAGGGAATGGTAGAGTGAAACACGAATACCACAATATTCAACAAGGTCCGTTTCAGTGTATCCAAATTCACAGTTACCAAGTTAATGACAAACATGATATTAACACAGATCAAGACTTAGACTGGGGAGGTAATAACCATTTTGACATCTATGTATATAGAAACGCAGGTATGTTTGGACGTACAGAAAAACCTATTCAACTATACAGAATATCCGATCTGGACTACGATAAATTATACTCTCTAAATAAATTAGCTTCAGAGACAGCTAAACAAATAGTTTTGAAAGAGTTTTTAAGTTACATACGGAAAATAATAAAAAAGACAGAACTCATTTCCAGTATTGAGGACCACTGGTGGGGTGTTAAATTTATGAGTTCTGTTTATGTTTCTCACATCATGAGTCAACAAAATAAAACACCTATAGTTCGATTCAATTTAAATCACGTATGAAACATACTACATACAATTCAATAACAGCTAATGAGGCTATCTGTAAAGGTTTTTTTGACGGAGGTTGTCAGATGGCCTTTAACTTCCCCGGTTTTAAAAGCCATTTAATTTTTTCATCACTGGGTGGAAAACAGATTTCTATAAATGAAAAAGTTGCATATGAAGAGGCTTTCGGCTCATCTTTGGCTGGAAAACGTACCGTAGTCAGCTTTAAAAATGTAGGGTTGAATGTTGCGGCTGACGCGTATTTGAACTCCCTTATTAGCGGTGTTAATGCTGGATTGGTTGTAGTGGTTACTGAAGACACAGATGTTTCCGATTCACAAAATCTTATGGACTCTCGATATTATATGGAATTTTATGGAGGTTTGTGGCTGGAACCTTTTGATCCTCAGTCTGCATACGACTTGGCATATCATTCGTTTGCATGGTCGGAAAAGTTTCATCTACCCGTGGTTATACGCTTGACTAGTCGGCTGTTTGATACAACAGGTAAATTGACAACGAAAATAAAAATAAATTATTCAGGTAAACCTGTATACAATCACGACCAATATATTATCCATCCTACCAACTGGAAAAAACAGCAGGTAGAATTAAACCGTAAAAACACTAAAATTAGAAAATTTGTAGAAAGTATTTATCGTCAAAATACCCTGAAGAATATTAATGTAATAGCTTTCGGAGCTTGTGGGAGCGATATAGCGGATGCAAATCTTTCAAAATCAAATTTGCTTCAGATCTATACATATCCTTTTCCAGAATCGCTTATTGAAAAAACAATTATAAACAATCCAGAGATAAAAGTGTTCGAGGTTGGGGGAGTTTACGCTCTGTCTAAAATTAACCAATATATTGGGCATGGTTTTCGAGAGATCAAAAATAACCCCAGTATTACCCCAGACCTATCTTCTACATATAGGGTTTGGAATAAACTAGAAAATCTTTTTCGTAGTATAAAATACACAAATCCTGACTATGTAATCGCTGATTTAACTCAATTTACAAGAGAAAATACTGATACAGTTGACAGTTGTCTATGTCTGGGTTCAAGCGTGGCGGTGGGTATAGGTTTTGCAATGTCTGGTTATATGAATGTGGTTGCGGTAGTCGGAGACGCGTCCTTTATCCACGGTGGAACTGACATACTTACAGAAGCAGTATTACGGAAGGTTAAAATATTAATTGTACTTGTGGATAATGGTGGCTCTTGGTGTACTGGAAACCAAAAACCAATTCCTTTTAATAGAATTAAAAATATTCAAGGTATCAGCTACAAAAAAATAGATTATACAACCACGACGGCTGATCAACTTAGGGGCATCGTCAAAAAATGCAGGGAAACTCCTGGTGTTACCTTGTTGCATCTATTAACAAAATAATTATTCCATGAAAGAAAAAACGATATACATAGAGGGTTTAGACAAAACCGGTAAAGATACACTTGCGGAAAAATTATGTGCTTATTTTGGCCCCGAAAATGTGATTGTAAGAAAAGGGTTCATAGCACAATGTAGTCCATACATCGAACAATTAAATAATAAACTCAAAGAAGAACAAAGAGACGAAGATGATATTCTCAAGATTTGTTCTCAAGCAGCCCTCTTTGATTATACAGATTGCTTTGGTGTATGTAATCTTAAATGTTTTAAGGGAAATACATTAATTATCGTATCTCAAGTGGCTCCTAGGTCATATTCGTATCACAGTGGTTTTCAAACAGGTAAAGAAGAATTGTTTAGAAAGACGTGGAATAAATTCGACCCGAATAAAATTGATTTACCGATATTATTGACAGTATCTCCGGAGATAAGAAGCCAGAGGACTAACAGTGAAACAGCATCTCGTCATGACCTGGACTTGGTTACCCATCCCGAGGCTACAATTAAGGCAGATATAGCTTTGAGAAAATTACTAGAAGAAGCTTTTAAATCAAGACTGCTTTTAATTGATACCTCTAACAAAGATCAAGACCAAGTTTTTAATTTAGCCATTAAACAATTATGAACTATACCAAAATAATAAGCAGGGTAAAGGATGAAGAAAAAATAAATCGGGGATTTTTACATTTGACTGCGAATGAAAACCAAATGTCTAATACGGCCCGATATTTCTTGAATTCCAAACTATCCGAACGTTACTACTTTGGGCGGGGTTTAAATGGGATCGCGGGTAACGGTATTTTTACCTGTTTAGGTCTTGGAAGAGTTGCTGATCTTGTTGAAATGGCTATCGAGTCAGCAAAGAAGATGCTAAATGCAGAATCGATAAATTTGTCGTGTTTATCTGGGGTTCATGCTATGATGTGTACAATTCTTTCCGTAACTGAACCTGGGGATTATGTAATTACAGTGCATCATAACAACGGTGGCCACTTTGCCACCAAAGGAATATTGGAAAGGGTTGGTAGAAAACAACTGTTTGCAGCATACGACGTAGAAAATAACTGTTTTGACTATGAACAAATCGTTAAGGATTGCACGCGTTTTAATGTAAAGGCAATTTATTTTGATATATCTTACTACCTGGAACCAATTATGATAGAAAAATTGAGATTGAAAATTAACCCTAAAACAGTGATTATTTTTGATGCCAGTCATACTCTGGGGTTAATTATGGGAAAAGCTTTTAGTAACCCATTTAGTCAGGGGGCAGATGTTATTTGCGGTAATACTCATAAAACCCTTCCAGGCCCGCAAAAAGGAATGGTTTCGTTTAAACACAAAGACCTTGGAGATAAAGCCAATAGGATAATTGACAGTTGTTTGTATTCATCTGCACATACACATCACCTGCTTTCTCTGGCCGTAACTATACTTGAAATGGATAAGTTTGGTGAATCTTATGCTGCACAAGTAGTGAATAATTCGAACGCCATCGGTGCAGCTTTTGAAAGATTGGGTTACGAAGTTAGAAAAACAGTCGACGGTAAATATTCATATAATCATCAGTGTCATGTATTTTTACCAAAGGATTCCAATCCCTTGCGTTTATATAAGAATTTAATAAATAACAATATTTCTACCAACTTTGATGATCCGTTGGGTGGGCGAGTGTTTATTAGGATTGGTACACAAGAAATAACCAGACGTGGAATGAAAGAAATTGATATGGAGAGAGTTGCAGACTATGTTGATTTAGCCTTAAGGGGTAAATCAGTGGTTAACGAAGTATTGATGTTCAACAAAGAATTTTCAAAGATTTACTATTCATTTGATAATAACTAATTATGTCTCATTTTGTAGAAAGGGTAACTGGTGTAGAAGGCTCTTCTTTTTCAGGTAAGTCTACGTTAATTAAAGAAGTTCACAACAAGGGCAACTCAGTGTCGGTAATTCCTGAAACCTGCGATATTGTTGGTGGAAATAGACATTTTAGACAGATTCCATTTACCTCTATACAGGAAGCACAACTAAACACACATTACTTTTTGGAGGTTGAAAAAAGAAGATGGGGTCAAGCTTTAGAATTGGTTAAAAAACCAAATCAGCAAGTTCTCATGGATCGAATTACCCCTTTTTCGTCAGTTATGCTATTTGCGTTGTTGCGCAATAAGTATCCAGAATTACACGGATTTTCTGGTGATTACGAATATGCTGTCGAACAGTATCAAAAAGCATTGGACGCAGGAGAAATATTCTTACCTAACCGGATGATCTTTGTTAATACTGATCCTGATAGTTTTTCCCAGAGAAAATCTCGAGGTACAAGTGTTAATCCTTTCGGTTTATGGGATACATATCAATTTAACCAGGCCTACTATCATAAAATTGCTGACAATTATTATCCCGGTGACTATTGTGTATGGATTAATTCAGACAATGCTGATGGATCTTTAGAAAATTCTGCGCGTTGTGCCCTTGATTATATATTGGGCACCGAACAGTCTCGTATTATTAATATAAATCTTAAAGATGTCTTTTCAGATGCGCAATCGGAAATTGCTCCCGATTTAGACAAAAAGGCGATAGATCAAGAAAAAAATCGTGTATTGACATTAATGGAGAAAGCCAAATATGAATATTTGAAATTTGACGAAGGTGTTGCCTTAAGACCGGGTGAAAACATTAAAGATCAAGAAGCCTTTCGGGGTCAAGTTCTAAAGACGCTATATAATGAGTGGGGTTTTGATTATGACCCGACATTAAATTATGACCTGGACCATCCCGATGAGGTATATAGTGGAAACGGGAAGTGGTGGGTTCTTGAAGACAATGGAAATATAATAGGAACGATGGCTGTTGAGGACCATGGTGATCGTTGTCACTGGCGTCGTCTTACGTTGGACCAAGAATACCGAAATAGGGGTTGGGGAAGAATGTTAAATGTTGCTATGATTAAATATTGTCAACAAGTGGGTTTTAAAACAGGCTACTTTGACACAATTAAAGATACTGGTGTCTACAAATTATACGAAAGTTTAGGTTGTAAGATAGTTGCTGAATATCAAGAAGGTCCTTATACTAAGGTTGATATGGAGGTTGATTTAACACAAGCTAATTTATGAAAAAGTTTATATTGAATCTCAAACTAAACAAACCGATTGCAAATTTGTATCGCGATCGGCATGTGTTGATTGTCTGTCTTGATGAAAACGGTAAAGTTATATTAGGTGACAAACCCGATTTTTACCCTGAAGGTGTAACCAGATTGATAGGTGGTGGAATAAATAAGGATGAAGATGCCAAGGATGCCGCATTGAGAGAACTTCATGAAGAGATTGGTATTAAAATACCCAAGAAAAGTCTAAAAGACTTGTGCGAAATAGACATTAATGCTGAAGCTGACGGAGTGGTATACCATCTGATTACATACCTATATAAAACTGAAATTAACTCTCATAATATTAAGACTGGCGATGATGTTTCCTCAGTTTCTGCTCTTTCATTAGACCAGCTGAAACAATTGGCGGATAAGTATGAATCTTTACCATCCGACTTGGTGTTTTGTCACAGCAGTGGTTATACCCACTTATGGAGTGATTATGGGAAAGTATATGGCCCGATTCACCGCATAGTATACGAGCTTCTGATTAATGCTTAGGGATAGATTGAGATCAAGTCTATAAAAGCGCTACAAGGAGTATAAATTTTAATAAAGTATTATATTGTGCCGAGGGAGGGGGTCGAACCCTCACAAGCTGTTATGCTTACAGGTTTTTGAGACCTGCGCGTCTGCCATTCCGCCACCTCGGCTTGTCAACTTCTCTTTATAGTTTATCAAATTCCTTTAAAATAATCCGTATTTGGAATATACTTACGTACCTTAAATTATGGACCAGAGAATTGTCAAACAAGCCGATATTTTAGTTAATTATTGTCTTAAGGTAAAGAAGGGGGAAAAGGTTGTCTTGATATCTGATTTTCAGGCAAAACCACTGGCTTTGGAAGTTTACAAAAGCTTGATTAAAAACGGTGTCTCTGAAGTAAGGGTTAAATTTGATTCATATGAGTTTTCAAAGGCATATTTTGAAAATGCCTCACTGGCCCAGTTGAAACATTTTCCCACAATTGAGAATTATGAGACCAAAAATGCGGATTGTTTTATCCGTATATCGGCCCCCGGTAATACCAGAGCACTAAGTTCAGTGGATGCTGCAAGGATCAGTTTGAGATCCAAGACAACCCGTTCAATTTCAGACTTTCGGGTTGAACATACAAGATGGGTTATAACACAGTATCCGACCGAAGCTCAGGCACAGGAGGCTGATATGTCTCTTGCTGAATACGAAGACTTTGTTTTTTCGGCAATCAACGGTGTTGACTGGCAGAAAAAATGGAAAGAACAGGAGAATTTAAGAAGACTTCTTGATAAAACGAATATTGTTAAAATTATCGGTAAAGATACAGATTTGACATTGTCAATTAAGGGTAGAAAAGCTGAAAATGCCGGAGGAAATTTTAATATGCCGGATGGTGAAGTTTTTACATCGGTTGATGAAAAGTCCGTAAACGGGTATGTCAGATATACATTTCCGGCTCTTTACATGGGAAGGGAGTTTGCAAACGTTTGTCTTGAATTCAGAAATGGTAGGGTGATTAATGCGCAAAGCGATAAAAACAGCAGCGACTTGAATAAGATTCTAAATATGGACAGGGGAGCGAGGTTTGTCGGTGAGTTTGGTATTGGCAATAACTATGCAATAAAACGATTTACTAAAAATATTTTGTTTGATGAGAAAATTGGCGGGACGGTTCACCTGGCACTGGGGAAGGGGTATAAATCAACCCTCAGTAAAAACACGTCTGCGCTTCATTGGGATATGATAAAAGACCTTAGAAGTGGTGGAGAGCTTTACTTTGACGGTAATCTTGTACAGAAAGACGGGAATTGGAAAATTAAACTATAATCTAGTCTTAATTGACAAGCCAGATCAGCGACGCAGCAATCGTCATTATGGGCGATGCTAATCCCCAAACAATACCGGTGTTAAACTGGTGTCTTTTTTGAAACGAAAGCCATCTTTTTAAAAAATCCTTTTTGTAATTCAGAAAAATATACGGAGCTTCGATTAAATCGGGCAGAACTGCCAGGAAGCAGCAGACAAAAATGAGCAATGTTTTTTTAATGTCCGGTAAAAAGGAAAGTGCAATTGCCGAACCGCCAACAAGGGCAATTGAAGAATCAGCGATTATGATCTTCATACTTTTTGGGTCAATCACCTTGACACCACCTTTTTTAGTAGTGATGTGTGGATTCCAGTGCGGCATTTCATCGAAAACAAAATGGGGTAAGTGTGCCATAGGAATAGCAAGTACGGGGTTTGCTGCTTTTGCGGCGATAACTGCAGCAACTATTGTATGTGGTGTTTCGAGCACAAGTAACATATTAAAGAAAACGAAGCCTACTGTCAAACCTATGTTGTGCTATTATTCAAGTTAAAGGCACCAAATAAAGTATTTAATATATGGAAATTATAATAATCGCTACCTGCTTTATAATTTTTTGCTTTGTTTTTTGGCGTGAATTGAAAGAAGACTACATTCCAAGCCAGATATTTTCAACGGCCTTGACGATAGGATTTTTTCTTCTTCTTAGTTATCTTTTAAGCGCGTATTTTTTTAAACAATACAGATTTTGGCTTCTAACGATCTCAATAATACTCGGATATGTTATAGGTTCTAAAAGGACCGGTCTGAAATATTATGAAGGTTACGACAACATGATTTTGGGAGTATCGGTGTCGCTTATAGCCTCATCCTTCATTTTGATAAAATATTTTAGTATTGCTTGGGTTTTATTTTATGCCTCTGTAATTTTGTCATTGGGGATATTTATTTTGATTAGAAGAAACTATAAAGCTTTCATATGGTACAAATCAGGGAAAAGAGGTTTTTCGGGTCTGTTTACCGTGGGAGTATTCTTTTTATTAAGATCGATCATATCTTTTGCAAAACCCGATTTTACTCTTGCGCTTACGGAGTACGACATGTTTATTTCAGGATTGATTTCTTTTGCGTCTTTTCTTAATATATTTATATTGGCTAATAAATAAAATATGGCAAAAAATAAAAGTACTGAAGTGAAGAAAACCTCTTTAAAGTTTCCCTCAAATCTGGTTACCCCGATTGCTGGAATATTGAAGTTGAATCTCAAGAAAATGGAGGATCAGAAAAAAGACATTATTAAGGAAGACCCCTTTAAAAATCATGCAAGAATAACAGATAACGCTTCACCAGATGCCGATGCTGAAGAGCAGTTCGGACATGCTCGAACATCCGCCTTACGTGAACAGATTGATAGACAAATAATCCAAACACGAAAAGCACTTACCAGGATAAAAATTGGGAAGTATGGTATTTGTGAGGACTGTGGCAATATGATTGACACCGACAGATTGATGGCGTACCCCGAGGCTACGCTTTGTAAAACCTGCAAAGCAAAGCGCGAGAAATAAAATTAAGCATCTTTTTCATTGTGCCTCCTGATGCTAAAATCATGATTATGAATGAACCATCCGTTGTATGGGAAGATGGGGGAGTTATGGTTTTGGACAAGCCGGCAGGCTGGGTTGTTAACGATGCGGCAACCGCGCACGGAAATCCAATAATACAGACTTGGTTAAAAGAAAACTTCATTTTTGAGATTTCGAAAGACGATAGTTTAAGATCCGGTATTGTTCATAGGCTTGATAAAGACACCAGTGGTTTGTTGGTTGTGGCAAAAACCAAGATCGCGTTTGAAAAATTGCAGAAGCAATTTGCTGAAAGGGAGGTAAAGAAAGAATACCTTGCTCTTGTTCATGGAAGGCTTAAAAATGAGAAAGAAGAGGTTGCAGTTACGGTTGGCAGATTGCCTTGGAACAGAGAAAGGTTCGGAATAATTCCGTCAGGCAAGCCATCCGAGACGGTATTTGAAAGACTTAAGACCTTAAAAGACAATTACGGTAACTGGTATAGTTTGTTAAGAGCTTATCCGAAGACGGGAAGAACGCATCAGATTCGGATCCATTTGAAATATTTAGGATTTCCCATAGTTTCGGATTCTTTCTACGCTGGAAGAAAAACCTCGAGAAAAGACAGGCTTTGGTGTGAAAGGTTGTTTTTACATGCGGAGAAGATTTGTTTTAAGCACCCCACAAGTAGTGAAGTGATTTGTTTTAAATCCGATCTTCCTGCGGATTTAAAGTCTTCCTTAGAGGCATTAATCGAGGTTTAGATATATATACTCTTGCGTATTTTAATTAACTTCCGGATGAGTTATCGTAGAAGAAGCTTGGGTTTTTAAGTTTACAAAATGAGAATTGGAAGTACCCGTGTGGGTAAGAGACAAAAAGATAGGTTTCGAAACAGGGAGTATCTAAAAAATCTTATTAGACTGTTTAGAATATCGTTTGTTTCTTTTGCTGTAATAACGGTGCTGTTGTTAATAATTTTCGTAATATACTTTTACAACAAGTATTCTTTTGGCAAGGTGGTTAACTCTGTTGTTGTTTACAAAGACGGAATATCGATTATCCGATTTGATCCTTTTTACAACGAACTGCTTACTTTAAATATAACCGATGAAATATCAGCTGAATCTGCCGGTGGTTTTGGAAACTATCCGTTGAAGAATATTTATTCCTTAAGTGAAAATGAAAAAAGAGGGGAGGAAATGTTTAGGAAAACCATAATGAGAAATTTTCACCTGCCGATTTATAACGTTATTGATTGCAGACATCAGTCTTACAATAAAAGATCATTACTAGGGATGGTCTTTTATTGCGGAGGAGTTAAAGACATGGATGATTTGACATATTTAATATATACAAAGTGGAAAACTGGTAATAATAAGACTGAAAAAAACCTCAATGATTTAAGAGGTGTTTTTGTTCAGGATGCGGAGTCGGATAATAGTTTTCGATTAAGCGAAAACCTTTTTGAGAAGTTGGAGTTAGATTTTTCGCAAAGCACGGATGTTGACAGTATTGTAAACGTATCAGTAAAAACTGCTGACGGCGGTCTTGTCCCGGAGTATTTTAGCGATATTATAAGAATAATGGGGGGTAGGGTTGTTGAAAGCGATAGTCAGGTGAGTTCCATGATCGGTATTAAAACCTGCATGGTTAGCGGATCGGACAGGGTTTTAGTTAAAAACTTAGGAAAAGTATTTGGGTGTGAAACACAATATCTGAAAGATAACCCCGATGTATTATTATATTTTTCTCCCGAGTACTTGACTTCGTTTTAGTCAACCCCTACTTCTGAAGACGGTTCTTCCTGTTCCGAGGAATCACTTACTGTTTTCTCGGAGGATGCTTCTGCCTCTTCTTCGAACGATACTGGGGTTATCTCTGTTTTATCGTGAACCAACTCAGGTGGGGTATACGAGATATAATCTATCCTCTCAGAAGAGAAAGATGCTTTACTTGAGTATTTTTCGGGTCGGCAAACCTCTCTGATAAACACCTTAATTTCATGGTTGTCTATTGACTTGATTGCGTATACATACTGATAACCTAACTTGATAAGCTTTTTCATTTTAATCGAAACATCATCAGGCAACTTCCCGATGTAATTTCCGTCAGCAGAAACAATTGATACTCTATGACTTTTTATGTTGTTGTAAACAATCTCTCCGCAGTTAAGTTTTGCAAGAATCGGTTTGTCGCAGGTGTGGATAAGGTGAATAATTTTTGTTTTTCCGGGTTCTTCCAAAAACATTTCAGCCGATAGTTGTTTTGACGAGTTTTTATCGACTTTCTTAAGATTTTTCCATTTGTCATAGCACTTAACAGCAATCGGATTGTACGGGTCGATCGCGAGTATTTTATTGATTGTAATTTTGGCGTTTTTTATATTACCAAGTTCAAAATATGCTTTTGCCAATCGGTTTAGGGCATCTATATCACGGGGATTCTCCTTAATCAGAGCGAGGTTAATCTTTTTGGCTTCTTCCCACTGACCGGAAAGAGCTTTTTCGATAGCCTGATGGGCAAGGTCTTGGTTCATTGCTATTAAATTCTTAAGTGTAAGTATATTGTCCGCCATAATCTTGTCAAGAATGTAACTTAGATAAAATAGATTTTAGATCTTTAAGACAGTTGTTTTTACTTGTATAATTCCTTTTTGAGTAGGGATAAATATGTCAGGACATTCACATTTTGCAACAATCAAGAGAGCCAAAGAGGCCAAAGATGCACAGAAAGGAAAAGCATTTTCGAAACACGGTAGGGCAATTTCAATTGCTGTTAAAACTGGTGGTGGTCCCGATCCGGATGCAAATTTCAAGCTTCGTATGGCCATCGAGGCGGCACGTGCAGATAATCTTCCGAAAGAAAATATCGAGAGGGCTATCACAAAAGCCTCAACGGAAGCGGCAAATCTTGAAGAATTTACTTATGAAGGATTTGGGCCATACGGAGTATCAGTTATTGTTGAGGTTGCAACCGACAACAGGAATCGTACCGCACAAGAGTTAAAAAATATTTTTGAAAGGGGAGGGGGTAATATGGGTGGTCCGGGATCTGTTGCATATAATTTTGAAAGTAAGGGTATGATCAGAATTCAAAAAAATTCCGATGTTAGTGCACAAATATTGGATCTTATCGATGTCGGAGTGGAGGATTATGAGGAGACTCCGGACGAGATAATCATTTACACACCTTATGATAAGACTGCACAAATCCGCGATAAAATTGCCGGAAAAAACTTTACTGTGAATTCAGCGCAGGCGATTAAAAAAGCGGTAAATAGTATAAATATCGATGACCCCGACAAAGTTAAGAAGGTATTTTCTTTTATCGAAAAAATGGAGGAATATGAGGATGTACAAAATGTTTATACAAACATGGATATTAGTGACGAGATAATGGATAAAGTAGAGGTGTAGAATGTGCCTTTCACCCCAAACTTGCCCTTAGATATGTTATCTGACAAAAAAAAACGCTTCGCAATAAGCTCGATTGTCCTTTCGGTGATACTTCTTTCGCTTAAGTTTATCGATAACCAGGTATTTAAGTTTGTCGATATAGCCTTTTTAGGTTTGATGACACTCATTTCTTTTTGGTGGTCGTTAAGGGAGGGGATAAAGACAAAACTCTCCTTTTTGGTTACAATACTACCTTTGTATTATTCAATCGGTATCGCGCTTTTTTGGTTTCTCCTCCCAAGTACTATTTGGGTAACCATTGTGATAGTTATTTTATATGGAGTATCTATCTATCTTTTGTTTTTGACGGAGAATGTCTTTTCTGTATCATCACTTAAAACAATCGCTTTATACAGGGCTGCCAAAGGTGTTGGTTTTTTATTTACATTGATTGCATTCTTCTTTACACTCAATGCTTTGATTTCACTTAAAATTCCTTTTTATTACTTAGGCTTTTTAGTGTTTGTAATTATTCTCCCTTTGTATATACAGGGTTTTTGGAGTTCAACTCTCCAGGATAAAATGGACAAAAATCTGGGTGCAATCTCATTGGCATCAGCTCTGATTCAAGCTCAAGTATCTGTGATATTGTTTTTTTGGCCGGTTGGAGTTATCGTTGGATCCCTTTTTTTGACAATAGTTTTTTATATTTTACTTGGCCTTGGACAAAGCAAATTGGAGGATAGGCTATTTTCTCAGACTGTCGGAGAATACCTAACGGTTGGGGCTGTTGTATTTGTCGTAATGTTATTTTCTACAAGCTGGAGAGGATATTAATAATATTTACATATTACAATTTCTCCCAATGCATTTTTATCGATATATATAGACACGGGGAGGGGGAGTAGGAGTAATAATAAACCCCATAGTATTATTATAGGGTAATATTAGCGGTACATCTTTTCACGCATATTATTTATAATTTTCACACGTTGTGCTAATTTTAATCAAGCAAACAAACCCCGAAGCTTTTTATATGACATATATCAATAACAAGTGCGTTTAGGGGATGATATAGTCTGATATAGTTATCAATCTCCCGGTATAAGTGCGTGACTTTAGATATTGTGGATAACTTATATATTTATTTTGCATAGGTTATCGCTATTGCTTACCTTCCGTGGAGAATAGGTTGTAATTCATAAATCTACTTCATTAACTGGAGTTATTTTTATTGAGGTATGGGGGAAAGTATCAGGGGTGTGTAAGTTATTCCTCTTAAGATAAGATATGTCCGTGTAACGTTTGTGGATAAATAGTAAGACATTTACCGGTAGAGAACAAAAGTATACATAGTCGCACAATATAACTTTTACGACATAGTCTGAAGCTGAATGGGAGTAGAGCGCTCTTTTGGCTTCTTTTTAATTCTTTTCTTATGATATTATATTTTTGTTTGTTTTATATTTATTTTTTCTACTCTACTAAGTCGACGTCTCAATAATATAATACCAAACAATAACCGAACACTTTTGGGTTGGGACAGGACTCCCCTGTTTTTTTATTGATTTAGGTAAATATGCGGAAAACGCCGTATATACGGAAGAATATAGATGTATATAAGACGACCACTTGGTCGTCTTTTACTTAAAACCCCCTTTAAAATTGATTCAGTGAAGTCGTTATATATGGATAAAAACGCAAATTGAAATAAAACCTTTATATTGTAAAATGCATTGAATGTCTAAAGAATTTACACCTTCTGAAAAAGAAATTGTTAGGAAGTTCGATATTGTAAATAAAGAATTAAAAAAGCACGGAGTCTCAACTGATATCGACAGCACCGAAGTTAAATCGCAGGATGCTGCACTGAAACAGTACAATGAAATGACGGGCCAAACACGTAAACTATGCGAACTGACGGACAGATATATTATGGTTAACTGGCTTAAAGAATACGGTTATATTGATCCATTAAATGTTGCAATAAGAATATGGAATAACCCGAATGAGTTTTCCAAACTCGAGCCCGAAAGCGGTGCTTTGATTTTGTCTAAATATTTATTTTTAAGTGGAGTTGATTTACATAGAAATACAGCCAGGCCAGGATGGCTTGATATTAAGAATTCAACTTATAGCTGGTACAAAAAAATAATGCCATGGGTGGATCAAAGGTTAATTCATATTCAGGATGGCGATTCAATAAATCCTAGGTTTAAATATCTAAACATCCCGAACTGTGCAAGGTATCATTTTGACGATGCCTCCGAAGAACTTGATCAATTGAGTAAATTAGGAGTTGTTGGTGTACTAATACCACAGCCTTGGAATGTAGATTATAAGACAGACAATCCAAAGATCCTTACTTTTACCAAAGCTCTGTCAGAAGGTCTTCCCAGCCTTGAAATGTCCAATTATGACTTCCAAAGAACACCTAAACTTTTAGGTGCATACTTTGTATTATCGGATTATATTTTAAGGATTAAAGGATATAATTAGTCGTACAATAATGTTATTGACATCATCACTTGTGTCACATAATATTTAGTCAGATTAAAATTTATTACAAATGCCTGCCAAGGTTGACCCATCAGAAATTGGTGTTGAGATTGAAAAATACCTTGAATATCTTGAGGTTGAAAAGGGCTCCTCTCCCCTAACCGTCAGAAATTACAGACACTACCTGGGTCGATTTTTGGAATGGTTAAAAGCAGAAAATATAAGACTTCATCTTAAGGATATTAATCCTGAAATTATCAGACAGTATAGAGTTCATCTTTCGAGGCTTCCTGGATTTAAAGGGCAGGGTTCAATGAGCAGGAAAACGCAAGGATATCACGCAATAGCTATACGATCGTTTTTAAGGTATCTTACAAAAAATGATTTTGAAGTAATGTCACCTGATAAAATTGACTTGCCGAAGATTTCCGAAAGACAGGTTAAGTTTTTAACGGGTGATCAAGTGGAAAGACTTTTGAACGCTCCGACACTGTCAAACCTGGCGGGAAAAAGGGATAAGGCAATTCTTGAACTTTTATACTCAACGGGCCTTCGTGTATCGGAGCTATGTAAATTGGATCGTGATGTTGTTAACCTGGAAAGGAGGGAATTCGGAATTGTCGGAAAAGGGGGACATGCCAGGGTTGTCTTCCTTTCAAAGCGGGCTGCTGATTGGATTGCAGCATACCTTGCAGAAAGAGACGACACCTATAAACCGTTATTTATTCGACACAAGGGAGAACCGGACCCGACAACACCGGATGAGAAAATGAGACTCTCCTGCCGATCAATACAAAGAATGATTAAAAAATATGTACGCAAGATAAAATTACCTGTTGATGCGACACCCCATGTCATGAGGCACAGTTTTGCAACAGATTTACTCATGGCGGGGGCCGATATCCGTTCCGTTCAGGAGATGTTAGGGCATAAAAACATACAAACGACACAAATTTATACCCATGTAACACACAAACACCTCAAGGATGTATATGAAGCTTTCCATGGAAAAGGTGGAAATTAAGATGGAGCTTATTTTTTAATCTGCTGTTTTGTTTCTGCTTCCTCACCGCCATCATCTTCTTTTTCAAGTGCGGTCATAGCGGCAACTCCGTCCGACTTGTCCGAAAAACGCATGAGAATTACTCCCTGGGTTGACCTTCCCATTTGTGGGATATTTTTGACAGGAAGTTTAATGACCTGGCCGAATTTTGAAGTGATGATAATTTGATCAATTTTCTCATTAACAATCGACTCGGCAGCAATATCTCCTGTTTTTGTATTAACGACGGCTGCTTTAACTCCCTTACCGGATCTTTTTTGTATAGGGAACAGGTGCAGTGGTGTTCTTTTACCCAGTCCGTTTTCGGAGATGGTCATCAAATCTCGAAATATCTTTTTCCTTTTGTCAGTGCTTTCGATGTGTTTGGGAGGAAATATCTCCATTCCGATTACGACATCGTCTTTCTCAAGCCTTATTCCTTTCATTCCGGATGTTGCCCTTCCCATTGCACGGGTATCTTTTTCTGAAAATCTTATTGACTTCCCCTTTTTGGTAATAAGAAGAACATGGTCTTCACCGCTTGTTTCCTGTACGGATACTAAGGAATCGTCCGGATCGAGGCGGATTGCAATTATTCCTGACTGGCGCATGTTTTTAAATTCGGAAACGTCGGTTTTTTTAACAATTCCTTTTTGCGTGGAAATAATAAGATTCTTTCCGACATCGCTTGTAGGAAGAATTGATTTGACCTCTTCTCCCTGCTCGACATTCAGGATATTCACTATCGCCTGTCCCTTTGCCTGACGACTCCCCTCTTGGATATCCCAAACCTTTGTCCCGTAGACTTTCCCCTTGTTTGTAAAGAAGAGAAGTGTGTCGTGGGTCGATGCGGAAACCAGATGAAGTATTTCGTCCTCCTCTTTAGTTGTCATTCCCACAACTCCCTTGCCACCCCTTCTTTGCGCCTTATAGGTGGTTCTGGGAACCCTTTTTATATAACCAGTTTTAGTAATTGTAATTAAAGTCTCCTCTTTCGGTATTAAATCTTCTTCCGAAAACTCACCGATTTTTTGTTTATAAATTTTTGTCATTCTTTGGTCACCGAACTTCTCTTTGACTTGGGACAACTCGTCGGAGATGATATCTAACACTTTTTGCGGATTTTTAAGTATTGAAATAAGTCTATCGATCAATTTTTCGATTTCTTCGTATTCTTTTTCGATCTTTTCGCGTTCGAGAGCGGCAAGACGACGGAGCTGCATATCAAGAATCGCTGTCGATTGGATTTCCGAGAGTTTGAATTTACTTATAAGATTGGCTTTAGCATCTTCTTGTGTTCTGCTTTTTCTGATTGTTGCGATCACTTCGTCGAGGTTATCCAGTGCAATTTTAAGTCCCTCCAGAATGTGAGCCCTTCGTTTGGCCTCAGTCAGTTCGAAGATAGTTCTTCTTGTTACAACTCTTTGTCGGTGTTTAATATACTCAACGATTATTTGTTTAAGATTTAAGGTATGTGGTGTTCCATCAACAAGTGCAACGAAATTTGCGGGGAATGACGACTGTAATTTGGTGTATTTATAAATGTTATTAAGCACCGACTTCGGTTTCGCGTCTCTTTTAAGATCGACAACAACACGCAGTCCGTCCTTGTCCGATTCATCGCGAAGATCCGATATTCCGACAATCTTCTTTTCTTTAACAAGATCGGCGATCTTTTTGACCATCTCCGCTTTATTGACCTGGTATGGAATTTGGCTTATCACAATCTGTATTTTTCCGTTTTTCCCGTCGGTTATTTCGGCAACACCCCTGATGACGATTCTTCCCCTGCCTGTTGAATAGACTTCGTATAACGAGGGGCTGTCGTAGATTGCTGCACCTGTGGGAAAGTCCGGTCCTTGTATGCTTTTCATCAACTCTTCAATTGTGATATCACTGTCAAAACTGATGTTTTCCGGAGTTATATCCTCGTGGGTCAGTTTTTTTTGTTCACCCGATGCAACAAGATTAATTTTTTTAATTACAAAATCGGTTTTTTCTTCATGTTTTGAAGAGTCTGAAATAACACGGCCTTTTTTTATGGTTTCGATTGCTCCGTCTATAACCTCAGTCAAATTGTGGGGAGGGATTTTTGTGGCCATACCAACAGCAATGCCTTCGGAACCCATGAGAAGGAGGTTTGGAAGTAGTGACGGAAGAAAAACAGGTTCTTTCAGAGTTGTATCAAAGTTGTCAATAAAATCCACAGTATCCTTATCGATGTCTTTTAACATCCACTCCGAAATCGGTGCAAGTTTTACCTCGGTGTAACGCATAGCGGCTGCAGAATCCCCATCGATTGATCCGAAGTTACCTTGACCTTTGATTAGTGGGTACCTGAGGGAAAAGGTCTGTGCCATACGCACAATCGCATCGTAGACTGCCGTGTCTCCGTGTGGGTGGTATTTTCCTAGTACTTCTCCGACAACTTTAGCGCTTTTTGTAAAACCTGACGAGTGTGAAAGACCCATCTGGTCCATTGCGTATAAAATTCTGCGGTGAACAGGTTTGAGGCCGTCTCGTACATCAGGAAGGGCGCGTGCGACAATTACACTCATTGCATAATCAACATATGCTTGTGACAATTCTGTGGTAATTTCTACGGGTTTAATTTTTCCAATATCCATGTAATTTTATGTTATTTTTAATTGCCGGTTTATATACTTCCCAACCCTATTATTTTATCCTCATTTAGCTTCATTTACAAGCTGATTCTTGTTCTTTTTGTTGTATAAAACAACACCAAGAAGAAGGGATAGTGCACCGAAAACTGTAAATAATATTATTAGAGGTTGGAAAAAAATCGGAAGCAGAGTGCCTGTTAATATTTCCGACCAATTCGTTTGGTAAATGAGACCTTCTGTAACAATTTTGGATGCAGTGAAAGTTAACCACGAAAGAATGATCATAACGATCCCCAATAATGAAAAAAGTTTTCCGGAAGATTCGTTTCTCTTACCTTTTTTAGAAACAAGGATATAAACGGATACGAGAAACACTTCAGTTATTATTCCTATAATAAGTAAATACAACAGATATTTGGAAAAATTCTTGATAGATTCAAGGAAAGCCTGGTTTTCTAAAGAGTTTTTGCTGGTATTTCTTAATATGTCACGTACGTCGATATTGGTATTTTTCAGATACTCTGGAATATTGCTTGTTGTTTGGCTGGGAAGCCCCCATTTCTCAATTGGCAAGTAAATATAAAGGATTTCGGCTTTGTTATTAAGATATGAGATGAAATTTTGGATATTGATTTCAATAAAATCCTTTACAGATTCCTTGTTTATAAATGAAGTTGCATTTTCAACTTGTTTTTCCACCTGTTGGCGCTGTTCTATTGTCATCTGGGTAAAATTCTCATTACTGGTTAACTTTTGTCTGAATGCATCGCTCGCGGCATTGCGTGTGCCCTTTGCCAGGTTTTCGTAGACACCGTTATTATTGAACGAAGATGTATAAAACGCCGCATCAAGAAGGAAAAATTTTGTATACACGGTAAATAGGATTATCAGGGAGACAATGAATATTAAGATAAAGAGTATAAATTTAAATATTTTGGAAAACATAATGGTCAATGGGTTTGTACCCCGTGTGGAATTTTTTGTCCAATAAATCTGATAAAAGTGGCGTTTTCTGTTTCGTGGGTTTGTTCCGAGGCGTCCAAAACAATTGGTTTGAATAACCCTTGAGTTTCTGTCACAACTTCATCGAGAGAAAAAAATCTCTCAACGATCCCCTGCGGAGTTTGGTAAAAGTTTTCATTGAGTTTGAGGGATTTTAATACCTCAGGATCCTCCTTTGATTTAAGAAGCGTTGCAAAAATACCACCATCCTTTAAAACTCGATGTATTTCGGAAAATATCTGATCGGTTATTTCGTGATTGAAGTAGTGTAAAACGGCGTGTGCGTAAACGGCATCAAACTCATCGTCTTTAAACGGTAGCGGAAACTTAATATCGACATTTTGGTATTCGATATTCATAATTTTCTGCATCGCCGATTCCCATTTTGAAACATCCAGAGCTTTGTCCGAAAAGTCTGTACTAATAACAAAAAGACCCTGCTTGGCAAAATATCTGGTGTCTTTTCCAAGTCCAGCACCGAGTTCAAGTAGTCGACCTTCATGGGGTAGGTAGCTTACGGCAAATTGAGCAAATATTGATGCATCGTCACTCCAGCCTTCATCGTCTGTTTTACTCCACCAATTTTCCCAAAAATCCTTCGTGTCCATACAAGATAATTATATACTTTTTAGCCTTCTATAAAATAAGAAGATCTTGGGGGAATGTACGTATTATTGGGTTGCTAATTTATATTTTTTACTCTGAAGAACAGCCCATGCAAATATGCCAATTAATATTAGAGCAATGATCCAGGATATGGTTTTTCCCTGGTACTGTACGATCACGGGAGCGGCAATTAAGCTGATTAAATTTACAACTTTGATCATAGGATTAAGAGCGGGACCTGCTGTATCTTTGAGCGGATCGCCAAAAGTGTCGCCCTCAACTGAAGCTTTGTGACTGTCAGACCCTTTTCCACCAAGATTACCATCCTCGATATATTTCTTAGCGTTGTCCAAGGCTCCGCCTGCAACCGCCATAAATACTGCCATTAATTGTCCTACTAAAATCACCCCTGCCAAAAATGCACCAAGTGCCTCCACTTTAAATACAAGACCGACAATTAAAGGTAAAGTTACAGATAAGGCAACAAGACTTATCAGATCCTTTTGTGCAGCAGCTGTTGTGATTGCAACAACCTTGCTGTAATCGGGTGTTACCTTTCCCTGCATTACTCCGGGTACCTTAAACTGTTTCCTAACCTCCTCAACAATCTTGGTCGCAGCATGAGCAACCGCCTTTATTGAGTATGAGGAAAAAAGGAAAGGTAGCGCTCCACCTATAAGAAAACCAATTACGGTATCAAGTGTTGAGATACGGATATCGGTGAGGGCTGGCAGACCCAATCTGGTTTGGACGATTCCGACATCGGTTACAAACGAGAAGAAAAGAGCTGTTGCCGCAATGACGGCAGATGCAATTGCGAGTTGTTTCGTAATTGCTTTTGTGGTATTGCCTACAGCATCAAGATCAGCCATTATTTTCCATGCATTCTTACCGACATGGGACATCTCTCCTATTCCGTTGGCATTGTCGGCAATAGGTCCGAATGCATCCATGGCAACATTATTTCCGGTAAGCGATAACATTCCGATTCCGATCATGGCGACTCCATAAAGCATGTACACAGGCGGCATTCCCGCATAAATAAGATATGAAACCGCAATTGCGATTGAGATCACCAAAACGCTCCAAACGCTCGATTCCATTCCTACAGAAAGTCCCGAAAGAATTGTTGTTGCGGGACCTGACTTTGTTGAATCGACAATTTCTTTTACTGGACGGCTCTTGTGCGAAGTAAAGTACGATGTCAACGGGTTAAATATAACTGCCAAAATGATTCCGACAGCATTAAGAAGTGCCAATTTCCATTCTCCGGCATAGAATATTGCGAAAGCAAAAGCGGCGAGAACGGTTATGATACCCGAGAGTTCATAAGAACGAAACATTGCTTCCTCAGCATCTTTTGCTCTAAATATCTTTATCGGAAACTTTTCCCAAATCGGAACGGCAAGTGTCCCCAAAATTGACGAAAATACTCCCATTCCCCTAACAACAAGTGGGTAGATTATCCAAAAAGTATCTCCCGTTAAATGAAGAAGCACTACTCCCAATATCAACGATGAGACAATCGTTACCTCATACGACTCAAAAATATCTGCAGCCATTCCGGCACAATCACCCACATTATCTCCGACAAGATCTGCAATTACACCGGCGTTTCTTGGATCGTCCTCAGGAAGATTCTTTTCAACTTTCCCGACCAAGTCTGCTCCCACGTCAGCTGCTTTTGTGTAAATTCCTCCTCCAATTCTCATAAAAAGGGCAACCAAAGTTCCTCCGAAGCCAAAGCCCAGTAGCGCATCTGGAGCCGCTTTCCCAAATATCATAAAGATAACGGTTCCACCGAGAAGTCCGAGACCGTCGGTTAACATACCGGTAAAAGTTCCGGCTCTATATGCGACAGTAAGAGCTCCGTTATAATCACCCTTAACGGCTTTTGCGGTTACCCTAACATTTCCCTGAATTGCAACTCTCATACCCAACTGGCCGACCAGGGTTGAAAAAGCCGCACCAACAATAAAGGCAACTGTTCTTCCTACTGCAATAATAAATGTAGCTTTCTCACCATATCTGGCAAATGCCTCGGCTGAGGGTGGTACAACATAGACGCTTAGAAATAGAATGACAGTAAGGGAAACAAGTACGAATATAATAGTTTTTAGCTGTTTGTGAAGGTATCCTTCAGCACCGATCCTAATCGCGTTCCATACCTTAAGCATTTTGGAGTCACCCGTATCTTCACTTTGGGTTTTTTTCCAAAGCCAATAAGCATATATCAAGCTTACAACCGCGACTCCGATGACCCCGCTTACAAATAATTGTTCCAAAGAGTTTAGTTCATTCATGTATTTTATTTAAACAAAAAAACTATCTGAATATCCAGATATGTCTGCTATTTTAAGATAGGCTAATTTATTTTGTCAACGACCAAGTTGAACTGTTACGAAAAATTTAAGACAAAAAACTAAATATCCAGGTTGGCAGTTTTTGCATGCGTCTGAATAAAACGCTTCCTCGGGGGAACATCTTCCCCCATTAATATCGAAAATAGCTTGTCAGCCTCTTCTGCATCAGCAACCTCAACCCTTTTAAGAATTCTCAATTCGGGATTCATTGTTGTATCCCAAAGTTGTTCCGGGTTCATTTCCCCAAGACCCTTATATCTTTGAATAACATATTTTGAAGAACCTGCTTTTCCGACAACCTCATCCCTTTCCTCTTCGGTATAGGCGTAGTTTACATTTTTACCGACCTGAACCCTAAAAAGAGGTGGAAGGGCAATATAGAGATATCCTCTTGAAATAACCTCTGGCATATGTCTGAAGAAGAACGTCAAAAGCAGGGTTTTGATATGCTCCCCGTCGACATCGGCATCGGTCATTATGATAATTCGATGGTATCTGACCTTTATGTAGTCAAGTGATTCCCCTATTCCCGCCCCGAGTGCAACGATTAGGTCTTTTATTTCGTCGTACTTGATAATCCGGTCCAGATGTGCACGTTCTGTATTTAAAATTTTTCCACCCAACGGAAGTATTGCCTGAAATCTTCTATCTCTTCCCTGTTTTGCGGAACCGCCTGCAGAATCTCCTTCTACTATATATAGTTCAGATATTGATGCGTCTCGCGACTGGCAGTCGGCAAGTTTTCCGGGTAAACTTGCTCCGTCAAGTGCGCCTTTCCGAAGAACTGCATCTTTTGCGGCTCGTGCCGCGAGTCTTGCCTTGGCGGCAAGCATTACTTTTTCAACAATTGCCTTCGCGTCTGCCGGATGTTCCTCGAAATAGGTATCGAGTCCTTCTTTAACAACCGATGAAACAAATCCAAGCACTTCGGGGTTATTAAGTTTCGCTTTTGTCTGGCTTTCAAACTGAAGGTTTTCCGACGGCATCTTGATATAAATGACAGCGGTTAAGCCTTCCCTCAGATCCTCCCCCATCAATCCGTTGCTGTTTTTATCTTCCCCGCCTTTTAATTTTTTGGCATAATCCATTATTGAGCGGGTTAATGCCATTCTAAATCCCGTTAAATGGGTTCCGCCGTCAACCGTGTTAATTCCGTTAACGTAACCTTTGACGTTTTCACTTAAAGAGTCGTTGTACTGTAGAGCAACCTCGCAATTGATGGATCCGTCATCTTTGCCGACATAAATAACGTCGGAAATTGTGTTTTTACCCCTATTGGAATGCGCAACAAGTGCCTTTATTCCGCCTTCAAAATAGTACCCGGCGCTTTCTCCACTTCTTTCATCGTGGAAATGGAAGAAAAGTTTTGGAACAAGATATGCTCTGTCTTTAAGGAGGCTTTTTATTTTTTGGTCGTCAAACTCGAGTGTTGTAAAAACAGTTTTATCCGGAGTGAAGGTTGTGATTGTTCCTGTCGAATTTTCACCTATTTTAACCCCCCACTCCTTTGGAAACCATTCGTCAAGTTGTTTTTGTGTTGCTTCTGATACTTTCTTTTCCGGTTTGCCTTTATTGTATTCCTGGAAGTAGGCTTTATTGTTTCTCAAGACAACGACTCTAAAATATGAAGAAAGTGCGTTTACAACCGAAGCCCCCACACCATGAAGCCCGCCGGATACTTTATAAGCTCCGCCACCAAACTTACCTCCAGCGTGAAGTTTGGTCATGGTAATTTCCAGTGCGGAGACGCCGGATGAATGCATATCTACGGGAATACCTCGCCCGTTGTCGCGAACGGTAATGGATCCGTCGCTTTCGACACGAACCCAGACAGTATTGGCAACACCTGCGAAAGATTCGTCAACCGAGTTGTCTACAATTTCCCGTAAACATTCGTGAAGACCTCTGGAGTCGGTTGATCCGATATACATACCCGGCCTTTTTCTGACGGGTTCAAGACCCTCCAAAACCTGTATTTGTGAAGCCGTATATGATTCCTCTTGTTTATTTTTCATAGCTAAGGATTGTGCGTAGATAATTATATTCGATACGCAATAAACTTCAATCGGTAATATGAGACAAAAACCTAAGTATCTGTAAATTGACGTTTCCGTTTAATTTCAGGGATTTGTTTAAAGTGGTTGCGGCTTTTACCAATTTTGAAGACTGTTTTATTTCATGCCCCGTAGCAATTTCTGACATAAGGTATTTAATCAATTTTTCGGAGAATTTAATTGCACCCTCTCTCTTTTTGTTTTTGGAAAGTATTTCTGCTTTTTCGGCAGGATCCATCTTAAAAAAATCCCGCGTTTCCGAAAAGTCCGAGGTGTCGGAAGCTGAATTGATATGAATTATTTGACAGCGGGATCTTATCGTCGGAAGAATAAGATTTTCATTTGTTGAATGAATAACAAAAGCGACATTTTCCTGCGGTTCTTCAATATTTTTTAAAATTGCATTAACACATTCTTCGGTAGCGTCTTGGAAATTGTTGATGATGATAGCGGTTTTTTCCGAAATGGAAAGTTTTATAAAGGAACTTAATGCCCTTGCGTCGTCAATTATCCTAAGGGGAAATTCCAGAGGTTTAAATCCGTCAAGAATCTGCCTTTTTTTCAACTCATCTTTAATAGATGTGTCTTTTTGGGAAATCAATAAGTATGCATGCATATAGGAAATAATACCCTTCTTGATGAGTTTATTATATTAGGTCATAATAGTATGAATTAACTTATTTTTCAAAGATGACTGCCCAACCTCAAAATATATCGGGTATTATAGATGGTGTAAAAACACTCGCCGATATTTTGCTTTTACAGGGCTCAATTACACAAGAACAAGCGCGGCAAATTAAATTTACCGAGATCCAAACCGGAAAGACTCAGGAAGAAATTGTTCTTGAGCAGGGATTTGTCCAGGAAAGTGATTTGGTGCGTGCAAAATCCACTTTGTATAACATTCCCTATTTGGATTTGGAAAAGACTCCCAACTCCCCTGAGGCACTTTCGGTTCTTCCACAACAGGTTGCTCAAAGGTTTAAAGTTTTTCCCATCTCGATAGATAAAAATCTCAAGATTATGAATCTTGCGATGGCGGATCCTTTAGATTTGACCGCAATCGGATTTATTGAACAAAAAACGGGATATCGTGTTAAGCCATATGCTGCTGAATTAACAAAGATCAATACAAGCGTATCTACCTCCTACTCGACATCATTAGCAAAGGAAGTAACGGAAGCCCTGAAGGAAGTTGCACCGGAAAAAAGAGATGTTCAGGTTGTAGATACGGGAAGAACAGGCGTCGTCAGAGAAGAGAAAGTATCAGAGATTGTCAGGCAGATACTGAGTTTTTCAGTGAAATCAAGGGCTTCTGATATTCACATTGAACCGCAAGAAAAAACGACACGTGTCCGTTACAGGATCGATGGTATTTTACAGGAGAAACTGACTATTCCGAGAGAGTTGCATGACGCGCTAATTTCAAGAATCAAGATTCTTTCCGGGATGAAAATCGATGAAAAGAGAATTCCCCAAGACGGAAGATTTAATTTTTCAACAGAGGAAGAAGAAGTAGATCTTCGTGTCTCGACCTTACCGACAACCTGGGGTGAAAAAGTCGTTATCAGATTACTTAAAAAAACCGGAGGAATTCCCGATCTTACGGAACTTGGGCTTCGCGGCAGGGCTTTGAAGAACCTTGAGGATTCGATAGTAAGGCCTCACGGAATTATTTTGATCACAGGTCCTACCGGTTCCGGAAAAACGACTACCCTTTACTCAATTATCCAGAGGATAAATACACAGAAGGTTAATATTATGACACTCGAGGACCCTATTGAATATAAAATTGCTGGTGTTAACCAGGTACAGATAAATCAGGGTGCCGGATTGACTTTTGCTTCCGGATTGAGATCTTTTTTAAGGCAGGATCCGAACATTATTCTTGTTGGAGAAATTCGTGACCAGGAAACTGCTGATCTGGCTATACAGGCATCACTAACAGGTCATTTAGTCTTTTCAACTCTTCACACAACAGATGCGTCAGGAGCACTTCCCCGTATGCTTGATATGGGAGCGGAACCTTATCTTTTGGCCTCGTCAATTACCGCGATTATGGCACAAAGGGTTATGAGGAAAATCCATACTGCCTGTAGGACAGAATATGCTCCTGATGAAAAAGTCTTGTCCGAAGTTAGAGCGACGCTTGGGAATTTATGGAAACCGACAGGAGATGTGAAGTTTTATAAGGGATCAGGATGTAATGAGTGCGGGAATACAGGATACTACGGACGTGTCGGAGTCTTTGAGGTATTGCTTGTTTCCGAAAAAATTAGTAGGCTTATATTGGAGCATGCTTCTTCAGCAGATATTGAGAAAGTTGCCAAAGAAGAAGGGATGGTTACAATGAAACAGGACGGTTATATGAAGGTTGTTGAGGGTATAACCACCATTGAAGAAGTGCTCAGGGTTGCTGAAGAATAAAAGTTTTTATGGGAATTAAGGATTTACTCGAATTGACGGTTCAGAGAAAAGCATCGGATTTACATATTATCTCCGGTCTTCCCCCCTTTATTAGAATTGAGGGGGTGTTGTCCCCCGTAAACAGTGCACCTATTTTGACACAGGATGTTATTGATAAATTCCTGAAAGAAATAATGCCGCCTGAAAATTTGGAAAGGTTTTATGTAAATAAAGAGTTGGATTTTTCCCTGGCTTTTTCACAAAGAGCAAGATTTAGAGTAAATGCATATACACAAAAAGGTACTTATGCAATTTCATTCAGAATGATTCCGATTGAAATTGCCGATATGGACTCTCTTGGATTGCCGAAGATCCTGCATTCTTTTACAAACCTCAGACAGGGCTTTATTTTGGTTACCGGTCCGACCGGTCACGGAAAATCAACTACTCTTGCGGCGCTTCTTAATGAAATTAACTCTACCCGCTCGAGCCATATAATAACGATAGAAGACCCAATTGAGTTTGTATTCAGACCAAAAAATTCGATTATTTCGCAAAGAGAAATGGGATCTGACTCATTATCTTGGGGAGTAGCATTAAGAAGCGTATTGAGGGAAGATCCGGATGTTGTCATGGTTGGGGAAATGCGCGATTACGAGACCATTTCTGCAGCATTAACCATTGCGGAAACCGGACATTTGGTTTTTGCAACACTGCATACCAATTCGGCGGCACAGACAATAGACAGAATTGTCGACGTCTTTCCCGACGAGCAACAAAAACAGGTAAGGCTGCAGCTTTCCAATGTTATAGAAGCTGTCTTTTCGATGAGGTTGGTTCCTTCAGTCTCCGGAGAGAGATTGGTAGCGTATGAAGTAATGCTGGGAACATCGGCGGTTAAAAGTTCCATCAGGGAAGGAAAAACACACCAAATTGATAATATTTTACAGACTTCTACAGAAGTGGGAATGAATACGTTGGAAATGTCACTTGCAAGTTTGGTTAAGGCTGGTAAGGTCCAGTATGAAACGGCACAATCTTTTTCACTGCGACCGGAAGAGCTGGCAAGACTAATTAGATCAGCAAAATGAATCATTGATTCAGTGATTCATTGAATCAATGGCATGAAAAGATTTAAATACAAAGCAAGAACTCCGGAAGGAAGTGTAATCAAGGGCGAAGTTGAGGCAAGTAGTGATAAAATTGCTGCAAAACTCCTTAAGAGGAAGGGTTATATCATTATCTTCATCGAACCAAAACGTGAGTTTTTTTTAAACATCACAAAAAAACTTAAGGAGAGAGTTACCGAAAAGGATATTGTAAACTTTACTAGACAACTTGCAACAATGATTAATGCAGGTCTTCCTATAACGGAGGCGCTTTTAATTTTAAGAAATCAATCGGCAGGGAGAATGCAGGTAATTCTTTCTGAGGTTCTAAACGATGTTGAAGGGGGTCAAACACTTTCCTCATCACTTTCAAAGTATCCCGAGGTGTTTAATAAAACCTATGTTTCATTAATTAAATCCGGGGAAATGGGAGGAGTGCTTGATCAGGTATTAACAAAGCTTTCCGAAAGCGTTGAAAAACAACAGGATTTCAAATCCCGTGTGAAAGGCGCGATGGTATATCCATCTATTATTATTATCGGAATGATGATAGTGATGTTTGTCATGCTTGTATTTGTCGTTCCTAAAATGACATCACTGTATGACCAATTCGGTGCTGAGCTTCCTGCCGCAACCAAGTTTTTAATTGGGATTTCTTCTGCCGCAAATAAATATTGGTATGTGATTATAGGTACGGTGGTACTCGGTTATTATCTATTTAAAATTTATATTAAAACAAAGAAAGGCAAAAGGAAGTTTGATGAATTTAAATTCCGGATACCTCTTGTAGGAGATTTGCAACGGCAAGTTATTTTAACAGACCTTACACGGACAATGTCTTTGATGGTTGGCTCCAGAGTATCGATTCTTGAGAGTCTTTACATCACGTCGGAGGTGGCGGGAAACATAATTATATCCGAGGCTCTTGTCGATGCGGCAAAGATGGTTGAGAAAGGATTTCCGGTTGCCTTTTCTTTTGCGAAGCATCCGGAAGCGTTTCCACCAATCCTGTCGCAAATGATATCTGTTGGAGAAGAGACGGGAAAAATGGATGAGGTGCTGGATAAAATTTCCAGAGTATTTGAGAACGAAAGCGATCAGAAATTAAAAGCCATTACGGCTTCAATTGAACCGATTATTCTTATATTTTTGGGTTTGGGGGTCGCATTTTTGGTTATTGCGGTTATTACCCCGATATATAATTTATCTACACAGTTTTAATTCCCTCCCCCTCTTGACAAGGGTTATCAATATGTTCGATACTGAATATGGTTAATTTTTATACGAAATTCGGAATATTAAGTTCGGATTTTGAACACTTTCGAATTTCGGATTTAGTATTTCGAATTAACCTATTGAAAGGGGGTGAAACTTAAAAAGTTTATAAAAGATATGAATAAAAAAGCATTTAAAGGTTTCACACTTATTGAACTTCTTATCGTAATGGCAATTCTTGGTGTTTTGGCAGTAGTTGTTCTTGTGGCAATTAACCCAGTACAGCAACTTGCAAGAACCAGAGATGCCGGAAGGAAATCGGGAATAAGCCAGATTGGTAGAGCAATGGAAGCATATTTTACCTCTCACGGAGGATCTTATATTGCTGAATCAGCCACATGGATTGACACTCTTGTTGCCTCAGGTGAGATATCTACTGCCCCAAGCGAAATAGTTGGGACAGTAGCTGGATATGCCGCTTGTACTGAAAATGAACAAAATGGTTGGTGTTACGATACACCAGCAGCAGGTCTGACCGATGCGGTTATCTATACACGATTAGAATCGCAATCGGAATCGTCTAAGTGTCCAAATGCCACGGATATTCCACTTTTTGTTTGGTCAACATTTGACGGACGCGGAGGGCTTGTCTGTGATGCAGATGGAAATCTTGACGCAGGTGTTACCCAAGCCTGGAACGCGACGCAATAACTGTGTTAAGTTTCCAGTTCGGTTAATACAGGAGAAATACCGTATTGATTGTAAATGCGGTATTTTTCTTTTGACTAACGAGGTGAGTGTTTTGGATAAAAGTTTTAAGCTTCTGGGTTTTTTTACCTTGTTGAATTTTTTTAAATATACATGTCATAATGAAACAGAGGATATTTGTTATTATTAAGTCAACAAGAGGGGGTGAAAGAATGAAGAGAAATATAATTAAAGGTTTCACACTTATTGAACTTCTTATCGTAATGGCAATCCTTGGTGTTTTGGCAGTAGTTGTTCTTGTGGCTATAAATCCGGTACAACAACTTGCAAGAACCAGAGATGCTGGAAGGAAGTCGGCAGTTGCACAAGCAGGAAGGGCACTGGAAGCTTATTACACTAGCCACGGAGGAAGGTATTTAGTTGTATCAAACTGTGGAGCTGGAACACCACCTGCACTAAGGAGCGACTGGATGAATTGTCTAAAAGAAAGCGGAGAGTTATCAGCGCCTGCAGCAGAGATTGCATACAACTCGACTTTGGGAACAGCATGCATATCTCAGACAATTTCAAGCATCGTTCATGTAGCTCAAAACGGAGTGTGTTATGCCACTCAAGTGTCTGGAAATCCCGCAATTGTTTATGCGAGATTGGAATCTGCATCTGAGGCGAGTAAGTGTCCTGCAGGAAGCCCTATCCCATATTTTGTTTGGTCAACGCTGCAAGGTAGGGGTGGATTATTTTGTACTTCTGCTGCGACAGTAGTTCCCGCACCGGGTACAATTAACTTTGTAGATTAAAGACATGAAAGATATTAGAGGGGTTGGTTTTACTCTTATTGAGTTATTGATTGTAATTGCGATATTGGGTATTTTGGCTGTTGTCATGTTGGTGGTTATGAATCCCGGTGAAAGACAAGCACAGGCTCGTGACACAGGAAGGATTTCATCAGTAACACAACTTGGTAGAGCACTCCAATCTTACTATACATTAAAATCAACATACCCAAGCGCGGGTACTTGGGCAATCGACTTGGTTAATTCAGGCGAACTTTCAAGTTTCCCGTCAGGAATTAGTTATTCCTATAACATGGTTGTGCCTTGTACGTCTGTTGCACAACCTGCAACTGACTCGACATTTTGTTACACGGAAGACCAACTAAATGGAAATGGTGCATTAGTGTTTGCCAAAGCTGAGTCAACAACCCACAGAAGCAAATGCACAGCCCCGCAAGAGGCATATTTTGTTTTTTCTTCAACCGATTCGCGGGGCGGAACGATTTGTAGTAGCGGCGATCCTGTACCCTGGCCTGCTGGAAGTGTAAACTATCAGAATTAACCGGTCTTTGAATATTCTTCCACCTGTACTTTGGAATACTGTATACTTAAATAATGCCTGATTTATTTCTTCTTATTGTACTTGTTGTTCTTGGTTTAGTGTTTGGTTCTTTTATCTCCGCACTTTCATACAGGGCAATTGTAGGAATGAGTATTTTTAAAGGTAGATCCATCTGTCCTCAATGCAAGAAAAGTATTAACTGGAGAGATAATATCCCTATGTTTTCATTTTTCTTCCTCAAAGGTAAGTCACGCTGTTGTAAAAAGTTGATTTCCATACGCTATCCTCTAATTGAATTTTTTACCGCTCTTGTATTTTTTTTAACAGGATTGGTATTTCTGAGTTGTGGTGTCTACAAAGGACCCTTGTGTATCTGGGGAGAACTTATTAAATATTATTCACTCCCCTGCCTGCTTTTTGTAAGTGTATTTCTAATTGTGATTTTTGTTACTGATTTTGAGTATAAGCTAATTTTAGATAGGTTCGTATTTATACCTTTTATCTTTATTCTCCTTTTAATAATATATTTCAATCCTGATTACTCTTATACCAACTTATTTTTGTCTTTTTTTTCTGCATCATTTTTCCTCCTAATTCACTTGCTTACAAAAGGAAAAGGTATGGGGCTTGGTGATGTAAAACTGGCACTTATTCCACCTCTAATATTAGGTTGGCCGTATACTTTAGTGTGGCTTTTCTTGTCTTTTGTAATTGGTGCCTTTGTGGGGGTTGTACTAATATTTTCAAAAAAAGCGAAATTTGGACAACAAATTCCCTTTGGTCCGTTTTTGATTCTTTCGTATTTTCTTGTCCTTTTTTGGGGAGAAAAACTATTACTTTTTTTTAGACTTGGTTAGCATCTATGAAAGCATTTACTAAGAATGAAATTAAAATTACTTCTTTAATACTTATTTTTATTTGTATATTAACCCTCCTCAATTTGCAGGTTTCTCTACAACGCGCACGCGATTCACAGCGAAGATCCGATATTGGGACAATTGCCGATGCGCTGGACAAATATCAGAAAGAATTTGGTTTTTTCCCTCCATCGACACCCGATGGCAAAATTCTTGCATGTAAGGGTAATAATTTTGAACTAATCCCAGCAGAAATTAAAGAGAGTGAAAGAAGAAATTATTTTTTTAGCCTGCTTAAAGGTTGTGAATGGGGAAAAGATTCTTTGGAGGATGTAAACGATGATTCATACGAGCCGTATTTAAAAGTGATTCCTGGGGATTCCAAACAGAGCAGGGGTTATTCGTATTTATATATATCGAACACTAATCGTTATCAGCTGTACGCATATTTGGAGGGAGAGAATGCCGAGGTTGGTTATCGAATTGGGATCGTTGAAAGAGATTTGAAATGCGGAAATAATACGTGCAATTTTGGTAAGGCTTATGGAGATACTCCACTTGAGAAATCAATTGAAGAGTACGAGAATGAAATAAACAGGAATAAATAATGAAAGAAAATAATAGCAGCGGTTTTACATTACTTGAGCTGATTTTAGTAATGGGTGTTTTGGGAGTTCTTGTTACGATGACTGTTGTGAAATTTCCTTCATCAGCCCAAAGAACCCGTGATGTTCAAAGACAAAGCGATCTTAAGTCTTATCAAAACGCACTCGAGCTATACGCTATGAAACATAATGGTTTATATCCGACCTCCGGATATGTGCCGGTTATAAACTTATGTTCAACACTTGGAATGGTTGGAGAATCATGTAAATCTGATCCAAAAGGTGGAGTTTATTATTACCAAACGGACAATTCCGGAAAGGCTTACACACTATGGAGTTCGATGGAAAAAGCAGAGGGAAACTACATTGTCTGTTCGGGGGGGCAAAGTGGTGTGGCAACGATTACCCCATCATCCGGAAATTGTCCGATTGGATCTATGTTAAGTCCTACTCCGGGTCCTAGCAGTACTCCTGGTCCTAGCAATACTCCAACGCCAACTAATACACCAATACCAACAAGTACATTAACACCGACACCCACACTCACACCTACACCAACCGCTTCGGGGGGGTGTACAACACCTTGTGGAGAACCTTCTTGCTGTGACTTGCATTACTGTCCACCCGGATATATACCTGCTTGTTTAGCTGGTTCATGCACATGTTTTTCTGAACCTTGATAATACAGAATTTATGAATAAAAAAAATGGTTTTACATTATTGGAATTAATTATCGCGATGGCAATTATTTCAATGTTGGCAGGCTTTGGTATTTCAAAATACCCCGGACTTCAAAAGACTTCGCGTGATACACAAAGAAAATCGGATTTAAAACAATATCAAACAGCTTTGGAAAGTTACGCAAACCGAAAGGGTGGTTTTTATCCTTGTAGAATATCATCCATTCTTGCATCAGATAAATCGGGTTCTGCACCCTACCTTTGTACCGATTTAGGTATGTCGCAGTGTCCTGCTGATCCAAAATATGGTCAGTCAATCTGTGCCGGGAATGATGTATGTAATTACTACTACATAAGTAACGGAACAGGTGCTGGTACGGCAACTGCCTCAGTATTTGTTCTCTACTCACGTTTGGAAAGACAAGTTAACGGAAGCAATGTATATTTCATTGTTTGTAGTGGGGGTAAAACTGGTACGACAGCAGCGACATGGACACCAAGCTCTATATGTCCTTTGTAAAGACGGGTTCGTTACAGTAATATTAGATCATGTTAAGAAATAAACACTTTAAGGGTTTTTCACTTATCGAACTTTTGGTTGTTATTTCCATTATGGCGGTTTTAATTAGCCTTAGTGCCTTTGGACTTCAACAAGCCAGAGAGTCAGCAAGAGACGGACAAAGAAGAGCGGATTTGGAAACAATTAGAACCGGACTTTCTTTCTATAAGGCTGATTGTAATGTGTATCCAACACCGAACATTTCAACATCAACTCGCATATCAACAAGTCTTACAAGTTCTTGTGGAGGGTCCAATACATATATTGAGAAAATACCTGTCGATCCTGTTTCTACAAATAACTATTACTACATCCAAAGTGGTTCGACGTATACCATTTGTGCCTCACTTGAAACAGAGGGTACAAAGGTGCCAACTCAATGTAGTAGTGCCAGCTGTGGAGGAACATGTAATTATTACGTTCTTAATCCTTAAATGAATGATAAGAAAACTGCCCAAAACAAACTCTTCCGGTTACACAATTATTGAGATTATTGTATCCCTCTTTATCATTATAATCTTATTTTCCGTGGTGACCGTAAATTACAGGCAGTATATTTTAAAAAAGAATCTCGATGCTGTTGCCAATCAGATGGTATCGGATATCAAGCTTGCACAAAGCTATGCACTGGCGGGGAAAGTACCTCCAGGTTGTACTAACTTGAAAGGTTATATTTTTCGTACATCTGTGGGAAATAATTCTTACTCAATAACTGCAGATTGCGATAGCGAAATCTCCGTTAAGACTGTAAAAATATCAAGTATTGTAACGGGGATTAGTTTATCTACGGGAAACAATGTTCGTTTTAATTCATTAGGTAACGGCACCAGTAACAGCGCTGATGTAACCTTTACGCTACAACAGCAAACAACATCGAATTCGAGAAGTATTACGATAATGCCCGGTGGGGCTATTAAATAAATTATTTTAATATGCAGAAGTATAGTATTATTAATCCGAAAACATTTAAGGGCCAATCACTTTTTGAAGTTATTTTGGCTCTTGCTGTATCTGCAATGATTTTAGTTGGGATTGTATCTTTAACCTCAAGGAGTGTCTCCACATCTACTTATTCAAAAAATAAAGCGTTAGCAAACGGATATGCAACCGAAGCTATGGAATATTTAAGAATACAAAAACAGCAGATGGGATGGACACCTTTTATAACACTTCTTGGAACTGGTGATTGGTGTCTTCCAAGTTTATCCTTAATTGGCACTAAACATGTATGTAGTACATCTACTACTGATTATATTTCAGGGACAATATTTCAGAGAACTTTAACGATAAGCAATATAACTGCAAAAACAATTGACCTGACGATTAAAGTAGTTTGGACTGACGAAAAAGGAACTCATGAAACAAAAACTGTAAGTTCGGTAAGTGATTGGTAAGAAAACATGAAGAAAGGATATTCGATTATCGAAATACTTGTTGTTGTTGGTGTGTTTGCAGTTCTCGCTGTTTTGGCTACACAGTCAATAAATCTAAGTTTGAAATCTGCCAAAAAAAGCGACTCGATAGTTTTGGTTAAACAGGAATTGGAAAATGTTGCAGGAACTATTGAAAGACAACTTCAATCGGCAAGTAGCCTAATTGTTGGTGTTGATTGTGTAATAGACACCGCAACACCGTCAGTCGGATTGAGAAACTCTGCAGGTGTTCGAAGCGATTATGCATGTTTTGATTCTCCACCCTCTAACTTTTATGGCACTAAAGATCCCCGGATAGTATATTCGACAGGTGAAACCATTAATTATACGAATCGCTTAACATCAAGTGGTATCAATATAACCTTTTGCCAATTCTCGTGCTATAAACAAGGTACTGACATGTATATTGACTTTAATGTAACCGCAAATGTAAAGGGTGTTGCTGGAGCCGAAGGTGCAGCTGTTACTACATCCAGAAAAGTGATGATCCGTGGTGGAATAAAGAGGTAATCCGTAATTGACCGCATGTATAATTAGTTGCTACACTTAAAATATGGTTAGACTGCCCGTATTTCGTGGAAAAAGACAAAAAGGTCAAGCACTTCTTTTAATACTGCTTGTGATGTCTTTGGTTCTTACAGTGGTATTGTCATCAGTATCTAAATCTGTAACAGATGTTGAAATATCAAAGTATGAAGACAATTCAATTCGCGCTTTTGATGCAGCACAAGCAGGAATCGAACGGGCAATAGTCGGGTCTGTGACTTACGGTGCTACAGTTCCTCTCGAGAATCAGGCTACATTTACACCTGAAGAAACAAGCGATACTAGCGAAAAAAACAAATACAACTATCCTTTGAATTTACTTTCAGGGGAACCAGCAACAATTCATTTTTCAGGTTTTAAGAAAGATGCAAATGGTGATTTTGTACCAGACTGCTCAGGTAATTTGTGTAATAATGCCTCTCTGAATCAACTCCGTGTGTGTTGGGGACAAGCTGGAATCCCAGCTTCTTCTAATGAAACACCTGCCGTATATTTGGAGTTTTACTATACAAATAGCATATTAAACTTCAACAGTGGAGATTTGAGTAGTGTTTACAGGGGGTACAGTATAGGAATCGACCCCAATAGTACAAGAAGAGCGAGCAATCATTTCTCAGCAAGTCTGGGGGCATCGAGTAATCCGCATCGTTGTGATGATAAATATGCATTCTCATATTTATTTTCAGGTCCTTCTTCTCCTTTAAATCCTCCAGCTGGAGGAGCATTATTGTTTTTAAAAATATCGCTTCTTTATAACACAAACATACCTCAACCGGTGGGGGTAGCTGGCTCTGTCGCGAGTCTTAAGAGTCAAGGGTCAATAATCACATCAACAGGAAATGCGGGCGATGTTTATAGAAAGCTTGTTTTGTTTCAGGGATACCCGGAAATTCCTTTTGAAATAGGAAATGCAATCTACTCTAGAACTGGTTTGTCTAAATAATTATGGTAGGACTTGATATCGGTTCAAAAACAATCAAAATAGTTGAGCTTGAGAAAACCCGAGATTCTTTCAAATTGAAAGCAAGCGGAATAATTGGCTATAGAAGCAGTACTCCGGAACACTTGACGGATGACAAAGAGATCGCTGTTCTGTCTGACGTAATCAGGAAGCTTCACAAAGAGGCAAAGATTGTGAGTCGTGAGGTTGTTGTTTCGATTCCCGAAACTCAAGTGTATACGAGAATGATACGTTTTCCGCTTTTAACGGATTCCGAAATTGCTTCAGCTGTTAAGTGGGAGGCGGAGCAGTATATCCCCTTCCCCATTGAAGAAGCGGTTATTGACTACCAGATTATTGACAGAAAAGAAAATGCTACTCCTCCACAGGTTTATGTCCTTTTAATTGCGGCACCGAAACTGCTTGTTAACCGTTACGTTAAATTAATCAATATGTGTAAACTTGAACTTGTTGCCATCGAAACGGAATTAATGGCCATTGCCCGTTCGATTTGCCCGATAGATCAGACGGTAATGGTTGCCGACTTTGGTGCCAGATCCACAAATATCGCAATTGTTAAAAACACCTCTCTCATGATGTCCAGAAGTATTCCAACGGCAGGAGATGCGCTAACACGTGCCGTTGCACAGGGTCTTGGAATTGAAGCAACACAAGCGGAGGAATACAAAAAGACCTATGGACTCTCGTCTTCAAATCTTGACGGAAAAATCAAATCGGTTTTATACCCGGTTTTGAGAATGGTTTCTGATGAAATAAAAAAAGCCGTTCATTATTACCAGTCTGAGGCTGAGGGAGATCCGCCGAAATCCTTGATACTAACAGGCGGTTCCGCGAGCATGCCTGAGGTTGCATCTATTATGACGGAACTGCTTGGAATTGAAGTATCAATCGGTAATCCGTTTTCAAAGCTTCAGATCGACCCTCAAGCGTTGAAACAAATTTCGGGATATGCACCCTTTTATGGGATTGCGGTTGGGCTATCAATGAGAGCGTAAATACTATGCGCCAAATTAACTTATTACCACCTGAACTCAAGCCAAGTAAACAAGTGGGCTTATTACTTAAAAAAGCAGAAAAATTTTTTATAGGAATTCTTCTTGTATATTTGTTTTTGATGGGGGCGGCATTTGCTTACAAACAATATTTGGACAAGGATCTTGTTCAATATAAAAATAAAAAGACGATGCTTTCAAACGAGCTTAAAAGTTTGGTTAATGTCGAAACCTCGACTGTCTATATCAGGGACCGTGTTCAAAAGTATAAGATGCTTTCTAATAAGGACGTAGAACAGACAAACCTTAAACTGTTTGAGGAGGCGCATCAATATTTTCCAACGGATGCGAAAATTACCCTAATCGATATATCTGAAAACAATATTTCATATTCTGTTACGGTTGCCAACCTTGCATCCTTTTCCCGCTTGATTACTGGTTTGACACAGTCGGATCTTTACAAAGAAATTACTATTGCGGGTTTAACGCTTTCAGAAGACGGGAGTTATAAATTCAGTCTGGTTATGTCGTTTTAGTAAAAATTTATATGTCACTGGAACTAAAAATGGATTCAAATAAGATCAAAAAGGAAGGTAAGTATTACCTTATATTCGCCCTGATATTTATTGTGATTGCTTACTTTTTCTATACTACGGGGGAAAAATTTTACACCGGTATATCAAAGTCCGCGCAAGAGATCAAAGGGATCAGATCGGATAATGATATTTTGGAGTCCAAGATTTTGTCTTTAAAGTCAATTAAGGACAGTGTTAATGCAGACGTAAACGCACTCAATGTTTCTTTCCAGTCGGAAGACCCTTCCCTTTTTATGTATTCACAACTGAAAGCTATTGCGGCAGAAACTGGTATCGAACTTTCCGAAATCGCTTTTTCCCAGGGTCAGCCAAGCGGAAGTATAAATGTGGGTGTTATTGGCTTTACGGTTAAGGGTATAAAAGACAGCGTTTTCAATTTTATATCGGAGTTAACTCAGAGCGCCCCCTTGTCGGGTTTGGGGGCAATGTCATTTTCCAACTACTTTCAAAGCGGTGAAACGATGGAAATTGATATGTCAGTACAGGTTTATTATTCGCCACTGCCGGAAGTCTTACCTGATACGAATGAAATTGTAAATTCTCTCACACAAGAGGAGAAGGATGCATACGAACAATTGGTCAAACTTAAAGTGTTTTCGGTTGCGGAAATAAAGGCACAGCCTCAGGGAGATGGTGATCTCGATCCATTTAATTTTCAAACAGTGATTCCTGAAGAAGTACAGTAGGTAAAGGGGTTAGAGGTAGTTTTTTTTAGGCTTCTTTTTCGGAAACCTCAAGAGAGAAACCGATTTTTTCAAGGGTTGCCTTGGTTTTGAGTATCGTCCTTAATGATTTAATCATTTTTCCTTTTTTCCCAATAATTAGCCCCATATTGGAAGGCTCGGTAACAACTTTGAGGTTTATAAATCCTTCATCGGACACATTTTCCTCGATCTCAAAGTCTGAATTTCCAAGAATTTCATTAAGGAGGTATGAGAGTAAATCTTTCATATTATTTCTTCTCGATGAGCTTGATGACCGTTGGAGAAGCAATGGCTCCGTTTGATATCCATTTTTGGTATTTTTCTTTTTCGATTTTAAAGATTTTCTTTTTTGGATCGTACAGTCCGAGCACTTCCAAACACTCTCCTTTAGCTTTTTTCTCTTTCTCGACCGCGACGATTCTATACATAGCGTGGTTTCTTGACCCACCTCTTGATAGTCTTATTTTAATCATAATATTTTAGTTCAAATGTGATTTTAACGGTTATCTAACAAAATTACAAGGATTTGGATAATGCGTCTTTGGCAGCATTTTGTGCTGCGTCGCTTTTGCTTTTTCCCGATCCCACTCCCAAAACATCGTTATCAACCATCACCTGAATAGTAAAACTTTTGTCATGGTCCGGCCCTTTCTCCTCAACAACGATATATTTTGGAGTTGTTGAACCTTTGGCCTGTACAGATTCCTGAAGGAGGCTTTTTGGATCTTTGAGAGGTTCCTTGCTGATTTGGTTAAGGTCGGAAAGAATATACTTTTCAATGAATGCCCTGCATTGATCAATTCCCCTATCCAAATAAACCGCACCGATTACTGCTTCAAGTGTGTCAGCAAGGAGGGACTGGTTGGATCTCCCACCCGTTTCTTCCTCTCCTTTACTCAGGTAAAGATATTTACCCAATTGTAATTTTTCCGATATTTCTGAAAGACTCACGGTATTTACAAGTTTGGCTCTAAGAGCCGTTAAATATCCTTCTTCTTTATCCTTATAATTATTGTAAATAATTTCTGACACAATAAATTCAAGTACGGCGTCTCCTAAAAATTCCAACCTCTCATTTGAACGTCTTTGGTTTTTGTGCTCGTTCACCCACGAGCGGTGTGTGAGTGCAAGTTCAAGAAGGTTTTTATCTATAAATGCGTCTTTTAAATAAGTGTAATCGTCCATAATCTAAAATTCATCGTTTTCCGAGGAGATATCAATAAGGTCCTGCACACTGTGAATGTTTTCGATTTTGGTCAAATCTATATCGATACCATTATCGATTAAAAGATGTAAATAATCGGTAATTTCAACAGCATTCATATGCAGGTCCTCCCTTAATGAGTCGTCGTTTGCGACATCCTCGACTCCGATACCCAAATATTCAGATAATAATTTTTTGATTTTGTTTTCGTTTTCAACTAAATGACTTTTACCGTTCATATTTTCATCTCGTATATTGTACCTAATACTCCATTGACAAATGAAGAGGAACTTTCCGATCCGTACTCTTTGGCAATTTCAACCGCTTCGTCAATCACAACTTTTTGCGGAGTTGTTTTTTGAAGTAGTTCAAATACCGCAAAACGCAATATTGCAAGGTCAATCTTGTTGATTTTATCAATCGGCCAGGCAGGGGCGGCTTTTGTAATTACTTTATCGATTTTTTTAATAGACGAAAGAGCTTTTAATACATCCTCAGGTGTATGTTTTTGGTGGGCGAAACTCTCTGCGAATAGATACTTTATCATGCGTTTCCGGTATAGATGCCTGGGGTCTTTAGCCGTTTTCATAATACAAGTATAAGTATATATCCGGGAAAATGGCAATATTAAGAAGTATTTCTTAACCTCTTTGGATTACCGATTATTTGTAGAAACCACAATATTTGCAGGCTTTATGAGCCTCCTTGAGTTTCTTACAGGACGGACAACTCATGAGTATGGGAAGGCTAAGTTTGTGGGAATTCCTTCTCTTGTTGCTGCGTGAACGGGTATGCTTCTTTTTTGGTAAAGGTGTCATAACAGGGTAATTTTACAAGAAGATTAAAATATATTCAATCGGCTAATTGGGAGGTATATTTCCGGCAACAAAATGTTTCAGAAGATCGTTATATTTTTGCCTATTGGCAATTATCTTATCCGCAAAATCCTTTGATAACTTAATAAGTTCAGAATCTCCCCATGAGGCATTCTTCAGTTCAAAGAATCCGTGTTGAGTTGTGCCGAAGATTTCACCAGGTCCACGTATTTTTAGGTCTATTTCGGCAAGCTCAAATCCGGAAGTGTGTTCCTTTAGAGCATTTAGTCTTTTCGATACGAAATTTCCGGAAATTATAGGCATCAACAGACAGTATGACTTTTTATCTCCCCGCCCTACCCTACCCCTTAACTGGTGTAACTGTGCCAACCCAAACCTTTCGGGAGCTTCGATTACCATTATCGTTGCATTTTTAATATCAATTCCGACTTCAACGACGGGCGTTGAGACCAGGATGTCGGTTTTGCCCGATTTGAAGGCGTTTATTGCTTTTTCTTTTTCATCATTTTTTAATTTTCCATGAAGTAGTCCTACACTATTACCTTTAAAAAATTTTTTCAGATCCTCATACATTTTGACGACGGCTTTTACGTCTTTCATTGTTTCGTACTCCGATTCTTCGATTAAGGGGCAAACATAAAATACCTGGGTTTTGTGTTTGTTGATTTGTCCCCGGATCCATTCGTAAGAAGCCTGTCTTTTATTTGCAGGAACAATCCATGTTGTTATTGGCACTCTTCCTTTAGGCATTTCCTTAAGTATGGATAAGTCCAGATCCCCATATACGGTTAAAGCGATTGTTCTTGGAATCGGTGTTGCCGTCATTGTTAAAACGTGAGGGATTTTATTATTTTGTCCTGATTTTTTTACAAGAAGAGTTCTCTGTTCAACTCCAAAGCGGTGTTGCTCGTCGATGACAACCAAGGCGATTTTCTCATTTTCGATGAGGCGGTAAATGAGAGCATGAGTACCGATATAGACATCGGCCGCATCTTTATTACCGCTTTTGTTTATTGAGGTAACCAGCTTAACCCTGATTTTGTATTTTTTAAAAAGTTTCCTTAATGTGTCATAGTGTTGATTGGACAGTATTTGGGTTGGCGCCATGATTACCGACTGGTACCCTGCCAAAAATGCTGCAAATACCGCAATTGCCGCAACAGCCGTTTTTCCGCTTCCGACATCTCCCTCGAGCAATCGATTCATGGGTGTTTCTTTTCCGATATCGGAAAGAATCTCATCGACACTCTCTGCTTGTGAAGGGGTGAGCGTAAAGGGCAGATCCTTAATAAATTTATCTATAGCCCTTTTATCGTTTGTAATTTGGTAGAGCGCCTTGTTTTGTTTCCATAAATCTTTTCGGTAGATGCTTTGTAGAGTGAGCGACAGGATCTCATTGAAACCGAGTCTTCTTTTTGCATTTTTTTGATCGTTTTCGTTTTTAGGGAAATGTAAGTCGTAAATCGCTTTTTTTTGTCCGACAAAGGAATATTTTTTTAAATCACCTTCAGGAATAAATTCATCAATTTTTATGTTTGCAACTTTAAGGGCAAAGGCGATTTTATTCCGTAGCCATTTGGAGGAAACCCCGTAAGTTTCCGGATATATCGGAACCAATCTTCCCGTATGGATAAAACTATCGCCAATTTCATATTCTGGGGAAAGAAAAGCTTTACTCGTGCCAAAAAACTCGACACGACCGGAGTAGCACATCTCAAGTCCCCTTTTCATACTCATTGTGAGGTATGGTTGATTAAACCAGATGATCTTCATTTTTCCGGATTCATCCTCAATTTCTCCTATCTGCATAATCCTCCCCGACTTGGAATATTGGTTTTTTATAAAGTTTAATTTTGCGATTACGGTTGCTGTATCGCCGACTTTTATGCCTTGAATTTTTGAGACATTTCTGAAGTCTATAAACCGGCTTGGCGGATGGGTCAATAGATCACCAATTTTTACAATACCAAGCTTACTTAATCTTTTAAGGTAAACAGGGCCCACTTTAGGTAGTTTAGAAACGGAATCGGATAGATTCATTTTTCTTTATAATATCACGAAGGCGATTAGATGATGTAAAAAAGCATCGGGACAAAAGTGGTAAGAAGAAGGGCAAGTGTTGCGACGATAACCAAGACCCTGATTAATTTTTCCTGTTTTTTAGTTCTTATCATATTTGTTTATTTGGCCTCAAGAAAAACCTTTTCTCCGACTTTGATTTTATCCCCGCTTTTAACTTTATATGTAGGATCGGTGAGAAGTGTGTTGTTTACATCTACAGACTTTTGGGCAATGTATCTTTTTGCATCCGACATGCTTTTTAATGATGTGTATGGGGCTATCGTTGACGCCAAAGTATTGCCCGGAACCACTTTAATATCATAATCGGGTGCTTTTTCCTGAAAAGTTTTTTCAAATATGTTTTTGGCATCGGTGGCATCTTTTTCTCCCCAAATGAGTCTTACAATTTCAAATGCAAGATGTTTTTTCTCTTCCATAGGGTTATTGGAAATCTTTTGTTGTAGCCCATCAAGGTCAACTTCTGTTAAAAGTTCGAAAGCGGGTAATATTGCCTCATCCGGAAAGGACATGATTCCACCAAAGAATTTATCGGATGTGGAGTCAAGAAATAGAGCATTTCCGGTAGTTTTTCCAACCTTTTTACCGTCTTTGTCTACGAGAAGTTTGGTTGCAAGGACGTATTTTTCCTTGTCTTTGATTGCTCTCATTAAAGCCCTTCCGGCAAGCATATTAAATATCTGATCATTTCCGCCAACTTCAAGATCAACATCCATTACAACACTGTCGTATCCTTGGGCAATCGGGTAAAGAAATTCGTGCATGTATATTGGTTCATTTCTTTTTAATCTTTGTTGGTACATATCCCGTTCGATCAGCTGCTGAACAGTGAAGTTGGAGGAGATCTGTATCAAATCTTTAAATGTAATTTTGTCGGACCATTGTGAGTTTTTCATAATCTCGACTTTATTTTCTCCTTCAAAATCCAGTAGGTTTTTGATTTGCGATTTCCAGGTTTGATAATTATTTTCCACTTCCTCCCGAGTTAACTGTTTTCGCACTGCAAGTTTATCGGAAGGGTCGCCGATCATACCTGTAAAATCTCCGATCAGAAAGATTACCTTATGGCCCAATTTCTGAAACTGGCGGAGTTTCATCACCCCGACCAGATTTCCCAGATGTAATGAGGGCATTGAGGGGTCAAATCCCTGGTAGAGTTTGATTTTCTTTTCACCCATTAATTTCTTGAGAGTGTCCTTCGAGGGTAAAACCTCCGCAACACCTCTTGTTAAGACATCGTCAATAGTAAAATTCATATATTCCTATTATATAATTTAAAGGCTTGATTACAACAGACCAAGACTTTTGGATTATTTTTGAACTATAATAATACTGCCAACTCTCTTTCCCGATAAGGGATAGTATTTTTATAATTTATGCCTTCAAAACTAAAAGTAATAATTTTTAATATTAAAAATTATTACCAGAAGCTTAAAATAAAGATTGCGGATAAATTACTTAATCACTCCACGATTGAAAGGGGTTCGACTTATGCGACAGGCAATTACGGTGAAAATCTGGTAAATTATACGGACGGAGGTTATGCTTTATCTATGTGGAAACAACGACTTCAAAGAAGAAGAAGGATAAGAATGTCTTCGAGGGTACAAAGGAACCTAAATAATACCAAACTTTTCTATAAGTTTTCCAAGCTTGTATTTTTTGCATTGATAATTGTGATTGTCGGTTTTGTTGGTGCACTAAGCTATATTGCGTATGATCTTCCATCCCCCGATAAAGTTATAAGGCGTGAGGGGTTTTCAACTAAAATCTTGGACAGAAACGGAGAAGTTCTGTACGATATTTACCAGGATCAAAAACGCGTTCCGGTGAAATTTGAGGATGTTCCTGATTACTTGAAAAAAGCGACGATCGCTATCGAGGACAAGAATTTTTACAAACATGAGGGGTTTGATATCCTTGGGATATTTAGGGGTTTTACAAGATTGTTTACCCGAGGGCGTGCTCAAGGTGGATCAACGCTCACGCAGCAACTTGTTAAGAATGTTATTTTGACTTCCGAAAGATCTATTATTCGTAAAGTTAAGGAATTTGTACTTGCCGTACAAATCGAACGGAAGTACTCAAAAGACGAAATACTTTTGATGTACTTAAACGAAGCTCCATACGGGGGTACTGCATGGGGGGTTGAGGCGGGTGCCGAGTTGTATTTCGGGAAAAGTGTAAAAGATCTTAATTTAGTGGAGAGCGCGGTATTGGCAGGTCTTCCCCAAAGACCGTCATATTATTCTCCTTATTCCGGAAACCCTTCCGCATACAAATCAAGAACAAACGATGTGTTAAGAAGAATGAAGGAAGATGGTTATATCAGCTCAGAGCAGGAGGAAGAAGCAAATAAAATGTTGGATACAATCGAATTTGTCGGAAAGGGAGGGAATTTTAAAGCCCCCCATTTTGTTCAGTACGTGCAGGAGATATTGGAAGAAAAGTACGGAGCTGCTTTTATGGAACAGGGGGGCTATGAGGTAACTACAACGCTTGATTGGAAGATTCAGGAAGAGGCACAAAAAATAGTATCGGAAGAGATTGATAAAGTTGAGAAGTTGCAGATCACCAACGGTGCTTCCGTCGCTATAAACCCGCAGACGGGAGAAATATTGGCAATGGTTGGATCAAAGGATTTTAATGCGAATGACTACGACGGGCAGGTTAATGTTACAACCTCGCTTCGTCAACCGGGATCTGCCTTTAAACCGTTCACATACGTCACTGCATTTAAAGAATACTTTACACCGTCAACTTTAATTATGGATGTTCCGACAGAATTTCCGGGAGGAATCGGACAGCCCGTATATAAACCGGTCAATTATGACGGAAAATACCGCGGTCCGATCCAGCTTCGCTATGCCCTTGCAAATTCGATTAATATTCCGGCTGTTAAACTCTTGGCAATGGTAGGAATAAAAGATGTTTTGGAAACAGCATACGATATGGGAATAACCTCTTTGGAGCCGACTGCGGAAACAATGTCCCGTGTTGGACTGTCCTTAACTTTAGGAGGCGGTGAAGTAAGACTATTGGACTTGACTGCGGCCTACGGTGCATTTCTAAACAAAGGATATAAAGTAGAACCTATCGCGATATTAAAAATTGAAGACGCTAACGGAAAAGTGCTGGAGGAAAACGAACCTAAGAAAGGAAAGCAGGTTTTAAGTGAGGAACAGGCCTTCCTTATTGCAGATATTTTGTCGGACAATAAAGCCCGCTCAATGGTATTTGGCGAGAACTCCCTGTTAAACATTAAAGATAGGCAAGTTGCCGTAAAAACAGGAACAACAAACGATAAGAGGGATAACTGGGCGATAGGAGGAAATCAGGATATTGTTGTCGGGACATGGGTTGGAAATAACGACAACTCTCCAATGAAGGAAGTTGCCTCGGGCGTCTCGGGTGCCTCACCTATCTGGCGAAGAATTCTTTTAAAGGGGCTTGAAGGAAAAACAAACAGTAAATTTGAAATTCCTGCAAATATCGTTACCAAGGAGGTCGACGCGATTTCGGGATATTCAGCCCACGATGGTTTTCCGTCAAGACTCGAATATTTTATTAAAGGAACGGAACCAGGAAGCGATTCGGTGCATGTAAAGCTTAAGGTTTGTAAAAGTCAGGGCAAACTTGCAACCCCTAACGACATCTCTTCCGGAAACTACGAAGAGAGGGAGTTTTTACAGTTTAAGGAAGAGGACGCAACAGGCGGGATTGACGGAGTGAATAAGTGGCAGGAAGGGATATTGGTCTGGATTGCATCCCAATCCGATTCCCGTTATCAACCCCCAGGTGATTACTGCGAAGGGTCAAATCCTATCAGTGTACAAATTGTTTCACCGCATGATCACGATTCCAATCTTCCGGGGACTTTTAATGTTGAAATAAAAGCCGAATCAACTGCCGATATTCAGGAAGTGAGATTGGAAATCGACGGATCCGGTTATCGGACATTTACGGGAAAGCCGTATAGCGATACTGTGAGTTTGTCTACCGGAATTCACAAGATTAAAACGATTGCCAGGGATACAAATTCAAAAGAGGCAAGTCATGAAATAACTATCGGAGTTGGGGTTGCGTGGGACTATACTCCTCCTTCGCCATCCCCTACTTCTGTAGTATCTTTAAGTCCAACGACAACCCCTTAGTGGAAAAAGGTACACAGTATTATTTTTATCGAAAGTTTTTAACTTCGCTCAGATTTCTATGGAGTATTTCTCTTTCAATTTTAATGCCAGTACTTTTCTAACCTCGGCTACCTCGCTGTCGTTTAATGTCTTTTGAGGATCCTGGTAACTAACTCTGAATGTATGCGAATCTTTATAAACATCTTTGTGTTCAACGTCGGCGATTATGTTGCTTGCCGATTTGATTGTCTGAATTACCTTACCAGTTAATACCCCCTGAGGAATTTTGATGGTGATGTCTTCGATTTGAGCCGGGTACTTGGGAATTGGCTTAAAACTTCTGAATTCCCTGAAGAGGGTTGAGAGAGTTTCAATTTCAAGTTCGACTGTTACCATTGCGTCTTCATGTTCTACGATGTTTCCTAAGAGCATGTCTTTGGAATAGATTGAGAGGAAGGGAGCGTTTTCTTTTTTGTTGATTTCAATATCAATATGAAGCTCAGAGGACAGTAGTGTTTCAACAATACCCTTTATTTCGGTAAATTTATATCCGTCGAAACACATTCCCAATACCATCTTTTCATTTGGAAGGTTGTCTGGCTGTGGGGTATAAACATTCGCAATTTCATAAAGAAAGATTTTGTCGTATACGCCATTATTAGCCGACACGGCATTAATTAATGAATTTGTAAGATGGGTTTTAAGGTATTGTGTATCTCCACCCAAAGGATTTTTTAGTTTTAGGCTTTTGTTAATATCAACATAATCTGCCGATACTAAAGAGAGGGTGTAAACTTCAATACCACCAAGTGCTTTAAGTGTATTTTTAATTCTCAACTCAAGTTCAAATGTGTTATTCAACTGGGGTTTTGGTAACACTCCGTTCATCAACACGCTTGGTAAATTATGGTATCCGTAAATTCTTGCGACCTCTTCGACAATATCCTCGGCAATATTAATATCCGTGCTCCGAAACGAAGGAACGCAAACCAGAAGTGTTTCCTTGTCCCATTTTGGATCGAACTCCAGTGATGTCAGATAATCGGAAATATCCTCCTTTGAAATATTAACACCCAGTTTGTTTTGTATAAAACTGAGGGTTGTTTTAACAGATTTTGCTTTGTATGGTTTGGGGTAAGTGTCAAAGATTTTACTTGCAAGGTTTGCCTTGCAGATATTTTGATACAACTCGATTCCTCTTAGTAGTGCGTTTTTGGCGAGTTCCGGATCAACTCCTTTTTCATTTATACTTGCAGCCATCGTTCTGATTGCCAGACTCATTGACGTATGGCGGATTTTTGAGGGTTCGTTATTATCGATAAAGAAAAGTACACTTTCCGTTTTGTCATCAACAACGGAATTTTTTGTTCCGATAATACCTGGCAAATCAATAATTTCCCCTTCCCCGTCGTCAAATACGATATCGTTTCCTGTCAATTGATATGTTTTCCCGTCAAAACTTGTAACCGTTTCGCCCTTTTTGGACTGTCTTATCACAAATTTCTTATTTTTTATTTTGTCGTAATCAAACGCGTGGCAGGGCTGTCCTGTTTCAAGCATTACATAATTTGTGATATCAACAAGGGCGTTTAAAGACCTAAGTCCTGCGGCCAAAAGTCTTTTTTGCATCCATATTGGGGATTTACGGGAATTTATATTTGTAAGGATTACTCCAGTTGTTCTTTTAACCAGTTTATTGTCAAAAGTTACCGAAAACGGAAGGTTGTTTATTGAACCAAGTTTCGGATTGGGGGTAAATGGTCTTAATTTTGCAGGAATTTTAAACCTTGGTAATATTGCCGCGACTTCTCTGGCAAAACCCCAAACTCCAACACAATCGATTCTGTTGGTTGTGATTTCAACATGGTACAAAATATCTCCGTCTTTTTCTTCCAGGCGTTCGATTGAAGGACCACATAAAGATATATATTCTGAAATCTCTTGTGGTGAGGCTTTGGTATCGAGATACTCTCTCAACCATTTGTCGGAAATTATTATATCCATAATTGATAGTTAAAACTGTTTCAGATACCTTATGTCCGTACTGTAAAGTTGTCTTAGGTCTGGGATGTTAAGGCCCGGCTTCATCATAAGTATTCTTTCCACACCCCATCCAAAGGCAAACCCGCTGTATTTTTGGGAATCAATATTGCACGCATTTAATACATTTGGATGTACCATACCGGCTCCACCCACTTCAAGCCAGCCTTCTTTACAAAGTTTGCATCCTTTCCCCCCACAGAGTGTGCAGGAGAAATCAACCTCGAAAGACGGCTCGGTAAATTGAAAGTGATATGGTCTGATTCTTGTTTTAATATCCTCTCCGAAACACGACCTTGCAAAGTAGTCCAAAGTCCCTTTAAGGTGTGTAATATTAATACCCTTGTCGACAACGAGTCCTTCAAACTGATGGAACATCGGATAGTGGCTGACATCGATTTGCCTTCTATAACATTTGGCAATGTTAATCATGCGGATGGGTGGTGTTTTAACACGCTCCATTTCTCTGATCTGGCCTGATGAAGTGTGGGGAGTAAGAAGCATTGCGCCGAATTTTGGGTGTGGTTTGGTGTCGACGAAAAAAGTTTCCCAGTCGTCTCTCGCAGGGTGATTTTCCGGAAAATTTAGTGCTCCAAAAGCATACCAGTCCCACTCCACCTCAGGATATCGTACGCGTGTGAAACCGATCTTTTGAAAAATATCGGAAATCTCCTGAATTGTTTTTGTAATGAGGTGAATATTTCCGATATCATATTTCTTTCCGGGGACGCTGAAGTCGAACCATTCTTTTGCTTTCGTGTTTTTAATTTCGTTAACCTTTGAGTCGATTGCTTCTTCTATTGTCTTTTTTGCTTCGTTTAAAAGTATGCCGATATCTTTCCGCTCATCGGCATCCATACCCTTTAATTCCTTAAGTAGTTTGTTTATTTGGCCGTTTCTTCCAAGATAGTTAATACGTAATTCCTCCAGGATGTCGGCCGTGGTTGCCTCAATAATTTGTCCGAGGGCGTTATTTTTAAGGTTAATAAGCTCGTCTTTCATAATACATATGATTATTCTACATTATTTTCAGCTTTGATATAAATATAGGATTTTATGTTTGGTCTCAGTTTGCCTATAATTATTTCAGCCAACACATTATCGACAGATTCTAATTTGTCGGGTTCTATTTGTTTAAATCCTAAATTTTCGAATATCCTTCTGACAACAGAAATTACGATATAATTATCTGTATTTTTCTTACATAACCTTACTCTATGCAACTTTTCCATTATACCCTGATGGCGGTATTCTTTTTCGAGAACGCCGTGGTTGATATACCACCACGTTTTTTCATTCCCGGAAATCGGTATTAACGTGTATGCGGCTACTATTCCTCCATTGATAATAGCTGCCCACAATTCGCCTTTCTTTTTCGCAATTTCTTCTAATTCTTCTTTGGTTAAGTCTTTAAGATTTCCGCCGTTGGACATAAATTCATCCGACATCAGTTTATGAATCCGTTCTATCTCACACTTGTCTGAAACCCGCTTTATGGTGAGTTTATCTTTAACCTCTGTATTTATTTCGTTTTCTTTTCCCATATTTATAATTTCTTTCTTTATGCCACTAAAAAACCCCGCCTTAGCGGGGTTATCCACATAAGACTTCAACCCCGCGTTAGGTGAGGTTAAAGCTGAAATACATTACTGAACTGATTTTCATGATTGGCGTATATTACTATTAATTCTTAATCTCTGCAACAATTTTGTCAAATACTTTCGGATCATTAATCGCGATATCGGATAGTACTTTTCTGTCAAGTTCAATTTTCTCCTTTTTAAGTCCTGCTATGAATTTACTGTAGGAAAGCCCCCTTGCTTTAACGGCGGCCGAAAGACGTGTTATCCAAAGTGCTCTCATGTCACCTTTTCTATCCTTTCTTCCGACATATGCATAGCGTCCTGCATGCATCAAAGCCTCCTTAGCGGCTTTCACACGGCGTCTCCTGGCCTGTTTAAATCCTCTGGCGGCCTGCTTTATTTTTCTATGTCTTCTGGCTGCAATACTTTTTACTCGAGTCATAGTTTATTTATTACTTCCTGGTTCCCAACACTTTTTTCACTTTCTTGGCGTATTTTTCTTTCATGCTGATTACTCTTCCGAGAGATCTTTTTCTCTTACTTGCTTTTTTTGCGTTGAGATGGCGCTTGAAGCCCTGCCTGCGCAGAACCTTACCCGTTTTTGTAATTCTCAAGCGCTTCAATAGAATGTTTTTTCCTTTCATCTTTCTTTTCATATTAATTTAACTTGTAGTATTTTAACCTTCTTTTGGAGTTTCTTCAACCTTCTTTTTGGAAACGTTTTTTGGAGATATAACCATGATAAGATGTTTACCTAAAAATTTGGGTTGCATATCAGTTCCAATTCTTTCACCGAAATGTCCTGCGATCTTGTTTAATAAGCCGTAACCGAAGTCTTTACTGCCCATTTGTCGTTTTGTAAATACCACTACTAAACGAACCTTGTTTTTCTCACTGATAAACTCCTCCACCCTTTTAAGTCTCGTATTGTAGTCGTGATCTCCGATAAATGGGGAAAACCGAACTTCTTTTGTATCTCCTCCTTTTATACCCCTTTTTTCTTTTCTTGCCTTTTTTTCCTCTTCGTATTTGAATTTCCCGAGGTCCACAATTTTTGCAACAGGTGGGTCGGCATTTGGAGCAACCTCAATTAAAGTCAATCCTTCGTCAAGAGCCTTTTTCAAAGCCTCACCAGTTGGCAATATTCCGATAAATTTTCCATCTGACGAAACGACACGGAGTTTAGGAGCTTTAATCTGGTGATTAAGACGGTAGTTGATTTGTGAATTAAAACTTTTCAATTTTACTTTAATTACTTATAAACTAATTTTACAGAAATTACAATCTATTTCAAGCAGATATTGTCTGATTTAAATCTTTTTCCTTTATTTCCATTAAGATGTTATTAGTGAATTTATCAATGCTTATGTTATTAATATTTTCACCTTTCCTGTTACGAATACTTAAAACGGAGTCTTTGACTTCTTTTTCTCCAATAATAACCATGTAGGATACTTTCTCCTCTTGTGCTCCCCTTATTTTTGCACCTAGTGTCTCGTTTCGGTCGTCAAGTTCAACTCGAAGACCTTCGGACCTTAGTTTTTCTGAAACATCATTGGCATAAACAAGCTGTTTATCGGTGATCGGCAGAACTTTAACTTGAGTTGGTGTCAACCAAGTTGGGAAGCTGCCCTTGTACTTTTCAATTAAAAATGCCATAGTTCTTTCGATACAACCGATAGCCGCTCTATGAACGACAATCGGTTGTTTTTCCGATCCGTCTTTGTCGATGTATTTAAGGTCAAATCTTTTCGGCATGACAAAATCATACTGGACGGTAAATGCCGTTTCTTCTTTTCCGTTAATTTTTTTGACTTGGACATCGATTTTTGGACCATAGAATGCGGCTTCGTTTTCTGCTTCAAAATATGGTGCTTTTGCATCATTTAAAACTTTTCGAAGAACACTTTCCGCTTCATCCCAGGCTTTGTCGTCCTTGTAGTATTTTTTATTATCTTTTTTATCACCCAGGGACAGGCGGTAGCGATAGTCAACTCCTTTGATTAATCCGAGTTTTCCATTTGCGTAATCGATAAGTTCCAAAACGGACTTAATTTCATCGATTGCTTTATCTTTTTGGACAAAGATATGGGCGTCGTTTAATGTAAACATTCTTACACGCACAAGCCCTGACAATTCTCCGCTTTTCTCATACCGGTACTGAGGAGACATTTCGGCATACCTTATTGGCAGTTCCCTATAACTTCGAAGGCCTGATTTATAAAGCATAAAATGGTGTGGGCACGTCATCGGACGCAGTATCAACTCCTCCTCATCAACTTTCATAACGGGATACATTGTGTCTTTGTAGTAAGGGTAATGCCCAGATGTTTTATACAGATCGGTTTTTGCCAGAGGTGGTGTTGTTACATGTAGATATCCTCTTTTTATCTCCTCGTCAATAATAAACCTTTCAAGTTCGCGTCTTATAACAGCTCCTTTTTCTGTAAGAAGTGGAAGCCCTTTACCGACAAGATCGGAAAAAGTAAATAAGTTAAGATTTTTTCCGATTACTCGATGGTCGGATTCTTTTGCTAATTCCTGCCGTACTATGAAGTCATCAAGCTCCTTTTGCGAAAAGAAGGCTGTTCCATAAATACGTGTAAGCATTTTGTTTTTTTCAGAACCTCTCCAATAAGCTCCGGCAATCGACAATAACTTGAAATACTTAATGTCTGATGAGGGATTTTCGATATGTCCACCCTTGCAAAGGTCCGTAAAGTTTCCTGATTTATATATAGTTATTTTTTCACCTTTACCTTTGTGTTCTTCAATGAGCTCCTTTTTATATGGATTATCGGAAAATTTCTTTAGAGCATCGGTGTCTTCTATTTCTATTTTTTCAAATTTCTTCCAAGATGAAACAATTTCTGTCATCTTTGCCTCGATTTTTGGAAGATCCTCCTCGGAAATTTTTAGGTCATCGAAGTCATAGTAAAAGCCATCCTCAATTGGTGGACCAAGCGTTGGTTTTGCATTCGGGTATAGTTCAACGACAGCCGCTGCTAAAAGATGACTTGTCGAATGCCTTAGGTTTTCAAGTTTCTTATCCATATAATTAATTTAACACATCCATAAAACAAAAATGCGCCCTTCTTCTGCAGGAACCCCTTTTTTCCGGGGTGGTTCCATCCTGCTTCCGTTAAGGCGCTTAATTGCTTAACCTCTCCTTGCTTTATAGTTGGTGAATCTATATACAAACACAAGGAACTTGTTTACTCGCAAAGTGTAACACTAATCAATCAGTTGTTTCAAGTTATTTCAAATTTCTTTGTCTTCTGCGTTCTTCAAGTTCGTCCAGGATAATTTTTCTAATTCTTATGTTTTTTGGTGTTACCTCAACCAGTTCCGTATCGTCGATATATTCAAGGCTTTCTTCAAGACTCATTGTTTTTGGGGTATTGAAGTGTTCCATTACTCCTTCGCCTTTGGATCGCATGTTTGACAGCTGTTTTTCCTTGCAGACGTTTATCCGCATATCGCCTGTCCTTGAGTTTCTTCCGACAACCTGCCCTTTATATACTTTTTCAGCCGGTCCATAAAATAACTGTCCACGGTCCTGTACGGCAACCAAGCCATAAAGTTTTGTTTCGCCGGTTTCGTAAGCAACAAGCGAACCCCACTCCCTACTTCTTTGAAATCCGTCATCGGGGAGATAATCATAAAATGAGCTGTTTATAATTCCCAACCCCTTTGTGTCGGTGATAAATTCGGATCTGTAACCGATTAACTCCTTCGTGGCAATTGTGAATTCAAGGTGTGTTGTGCCTTCGTTTGATTGCATGTTTGTCATTTTGGCGTGTCTTGCCCCCATTTTTTCAATAACAATACCGCTATATTCATCGGGGACCTCAATTTCCAAAAGTTCATACGGAGTCATTAACTTCTCATCAATGGTTTTATTAATCACATGAGGGCGGGATGCCTGAAATTCGTACCCTTCTCTTCTCATTCTTTCAATAAGAATTGCAAGATGTAGTTCTCCCCTTCCTGATACTGTCCATGTACCATCGGTATTATCCTCTACCCTAAGAGCCACATCGGTTTCGATTTCTTTGTAAAGTCGTGCCCTGATTTGACTTGAAGTTTTGAATTCACCCTCTTTTCCACCAAAAGGTGAATTATTAATAAGAAATATCATTTTTACCGTGGGTTCTTCGATATCCAAAAGGGGAAGAGCAACAGGATTAGTTGGGTCTGCTATAGTTTCACCTATTGTCACATCATTTATTCCGGAAACGGCAACAATATCTCCCGAGATTGCTTCATGGACATATTCTTTCTCCAAGCCTGTAAATGTTGCAATCGAAGTTACTCTACAAATTTTGACTTGACCGTCCCTGTTTATATGTGCAACGTTTTGCCCATCAGTAATTTTACCGTTATAGATTTTTCCAATAGCGATTCTTCCTTTATAGTCGTCGCGTCCAAGTGTTGAAACACGCATCTGCAGAGCTTTGTCGGGATCTGCCTTGGGACTGGGTATATTTTTTAATATTTCCTCAAATACGGGTGTAATATCCTTCATTTCGGATATATCGGGAGTATACCCTGCCATTCCGCTTCTTCCCGATGCGTAAAGGACGGGAAAATATGCTGTATCTTCGTCTGACCCAAGATCGATAAAAAGATCAAAAGTTTTATTAACGACATGTGACGGTCTTGCATCTTTCTTGTCGATCTTGTTTACAATAACAATAATCTTAAGACCCATTTTAAGAGCTTGTTTTAGAACAAACCTGGTTTGAGGCATTGGACCTTCTTTTGCATCGACCAGTAGAAGCGCCCCGTCAGCCATCGAAAGAACACGCTCTACTTCTCCTCCGAAGTCGGCGTGACCAGGGGTATCGATAATATTTATTTTGGTATCTTTATAAACTACAGAGGCATTTTTCGAAAATATTGTAATACCCCTTTCCCTTTCAAGTTCATTCGAATCTAAGATTTGTTTTGTTTCAGCCAAATCTTTATTCAAATGGGTATGAGACTGGCGAAGCAGCGCATCCACAAGTGTGGTTTTTCCATGGTCTACATGGGCAATAATTGCAACATTTTTAATATCCATAGTTTTGGTCAAAAAATAAAGCCGAGCTAATCTCGGCTCTTATATAATATTTTCCAGCTTTGTATTTTACTCCATATACAGAGGATTCTCAATTAATTCCTGCAGGATATGGGAAGAATCGGGTGGACCTAGGGAGAATCGAACTCCCGTCCTGTGACTGCCAGCCACATGTCCTACCATTGAACGACAGGCCCGTATTAATATTCGTATAATTTTAACCGAATATTGGAAAAATGACAATTTTTAAATAGTTATGTAAAATGATTGTCTGGCATATCAAATGAAAAGATTTAAGAACGTTGAAATATGGAAGCTTCTGAAATGGATACTTTTATATGAAATTATTTTAGTAATTCTTTTTAATTTACTTAATTTAATTGTCGATCTTGAAACGGTGGTCGGCCTTTCGGGTATCGGCCGTTTAGCCATCGGCAACCAGCGCCCAGGTGCCAGCTCCACTGGTCCTCGCTCCCTCCGGCCCGTCGTGTCCTCAAACTTTAGCCCTCAGGCAATTATCCGGTCTCCCTCTGCTGCCCCCTTTGAGTTCTGCCTCTCCCTATACTCGATACTCCATACTCGATACTCTCGGCCTTCCTATCCTCGTGTCCTCGAGCCCTCAGGCCCTCGTGTCCTCGCTTATGCCCCCTCTTCCTTTCATCCTTCATCTTTCATCCCCCATCCTCCATCTTCTGCCTATCCCCATGCGCCTTACCCTCCTCCCTTTAGCCCTCCTCGCCCTCTCCGCTTCCGCCGCCGACTACTTCCCGCCGTCCGACGCCCAAGGCGGCTGGCGCATCCCGAAGGATGCGAACGAGGCCCGCACCCTCGCGGGCGTCGACATGGATAAGCTCGAGCAGGCCTACCGGGCCGTCGAACGCTCCAACACCGAGAACGGCGGCCTGGTCGTGATCTCGAAAGGCTACCTGGTCTTCGAGAAGTATTTCGGCAAAGCCCACCGCAACGCCAACCCGGACATGGCCTCCACGGGCAAAGGCTTCACGAGCATCGCCTGCGGCGTGATGCTGC
>CAZSNC010000003.1:0-39820 GCA_964608405.1 uncultured Gammaproteobacteria bacterium
CCTTTTTCAACATAAGGAAGAAGTTTGTCTTGTTGGGCTTTATTGAAACGGTGAATTTCGTCAATGAAAACAATCGGATTGTGAACGGAAAGAAGACGATTGTTTACTGAATCTTTAATAACTTTTTCAATATCTTTGATAGATGTTGAAACTGCTGAAAATTCATGAAATTCTCTTTTTAGTTCATGTGCAATGATTCTTGCCAATGTGGTTTTACCCGTTCCCGGAGGACCCCAGAAAATAAGGGAGGGGAAATACCCCGTCTTTTGTGAATTTTTGAGAAGAATATTGATAACGCCTTTTTCACCGACTATTTTTTCCTGGCCGACAAATTCCTTTAAAGCCTTTGGCCTTAATTTTTCCGGTAAGGGGACTGTGTCCATTAATGAAATTATATCCTAACAAAAACCGAAGTAAAGAGAGTATGAAACGATATATTTACTTGTTTCTATGATGCTATACTCAAATGATGGTTGGGAAAAAGTTTTTTAACGCGGCGTCAAACGTAATGGGGAATCTTTATAGGATGCTTCGGATTTCCTATGAAGCTGATAAATTTTTAACTGTTGGATATTATGTTACTGCGGGATTGAGCGCTTTTTTTCCGATAATCGCAAGCTATATTTTCAAGTTGTTTATAGACAACACTGTCAAGTCCCAGGGTGTTGCCGTAACGGTTCCGGTAATTTTGGTTGCAATTTTGTCTTTACGCTATATCTCCGGCTGGTGTTGGGATTTGATGGGATGGATTTTGAAAGAGACTTATTTTGACTACCTTCTGCGTTACCGCTTACAAAACAAACTTAATAGTGCCTTTGTTGAAAAGTTGTCCGAAATCGATATCGAACACTTGGAAGACAGCAAAACTCAGGATTTGATCACAAAAACCTCCGATACGCTAACGTGGCGCCCTCCCGATTTTTTGAGGGCTTTTTCGTTTCTTTTCAGTAATATTGTAACGTTTATTTCCGTCTTTATTTTACTTGCCGGATATGATTGGTACTTGCCGTTTGTAATTGCTTTATTTGGAATACCGAGGTTTTACCTGCGTGCAAAACTGGGAACCATTCAGTGGTCGATTTGGGGAAGCGGGGCACAGGAGTCAAGGAAATTGTGGTATTTACAGTGGTTACTACGGCAGCAAAGGGCAATCGAAGAATCTCGAATTTTTGGATCCGCCAAATCATTACTGGAGAGATATAAAGGTATTCAGGAGGAGTTGTATCGTAGAAACAAAAAACCTGTCCAAAGATATGTACTGGTGGCTTCCTTACCAAATATACTTGAAGCGGTTGTAACTTTCTACTTTGCCTATTCAAGACTTCCCTTAGTAATAAACGGTAGCATGTCAGTCGGAGATTACTCTTTTTTTATAGACCTTTTAAGCCGTGCAATTGAATCGGTCGGAGGTATGGTTGGTAACTTAGGTTGGATGTATGAAAATAATTTATATGTGAACCATTTTTTTGAAATCCTAAATCTTCCTAAAAAGATAATCGAAAAAGTTCACCCCAAAAAAATACCTCCGGTTCCCGATCCTCCTGAAATTGAATTCAGAAATGTTTGGTTTAGATATCCCGGGTCAAAAAACAATATCTTAAAAAATGTCTCTTTTAAAATTAATTCAAAAGAAAATGTTGCTCTTGTTGGTAAAAACGGTGCCGGAAAAACGACTATCGTCAAACTCTTGTGTCGTTTTTACGATGTAACGAAAGGTGAGATATTTATAAACAATGTAAATATAAAGGATATTAAACTGACGGAATGGTACAGGTATATGGGAACACTTTTTCAGGATTTCGTGAAGTATGAATTTTCCATTAAAGAAAATATTATTTTAGGGCATAAAAACCAAGCCGATGACGAGAAATTGCATGAATCGGCAAAAAAAAGCGGTGCTTATGAATTTATTGAAAACCTTCCAAAGAAATTTGACCAACAATTAGGGAAAGAATATGAAGAAGGTACCGAGTTGTCGCAGGGACAGTGGCAGAAATTAGCTATTGCCAGAGCTTTTTATGAGGGTGCACCCCTTCTGGTTTTGGATGAACCGACAAGTGCAATTGATGCAGAAGCGGAATATAAAATATTCAGTAATTTAAATAAATTATACAAAAATAAAAGTCTTTTCTTTATTTCCCATAGATTCTCAACAGTCAAAGATGCTGATAAAATTATTGTTTTGGATAAAGGAAGAATTATCGAGGAAGGCAATCATGTTGTGTTAATGGATAAAAATGGAATTTATTCCCGTTTGTATTCATTGCAAGCCAAAGCATACAAATGATCAATACTTTTCTATGAACATTTCGGATTTTTTTAAAGGAACGATTATCCTGGAAGAAGTGGTCTCTCCGGTTAACGGAAAAATTTCCGTTGTTAGGAGTTTGGGTCTGGGGACGTATTTTCAGGTTGGGGATCTTACGCAATCCGGTGGAATTGTCTATGAAATTTGGAAAACAACTTTAAAGAAGGTTAAATCCATAATTACGCAGCCGAATAATATATTAGTTCTCGGACTTGGTGGCGGAAACTGTGCAAAGCTCTCAAGGAAACTATGGCCATATGCACACATAACAGGAGTTGATTTTGATGAAACAATTGTAAACCTCGGAAAAAAATATTTGGATTTGGGTAAGGTTGGTGCGGAAATTATTGTTTCGGATGCATTTGAGTTTATCGAAAAAGCCGCTCAGGCAAAAAAGGAATTTGACCTAATTATTGTCGACTTATATGTTGGTCAGGAGTTTCCTGTTGTTTTTGAAAGTGAAGCATTTTTGAACAATCTTGGGAAAATTCTCTCAAATTCGGGACTAACCGTTTTTAACAGACTTTATTTTGCAGAAAAAAGATCACAAACGGTTAAATTTGGAAACCGTCTGGAGAAGATTTTTCCCAAAGTCGAATATTTTTACCCCGAGGCAAATGTCATGATTCTTTGCAGAAAATAGAATAGAGAAGATAATATTAATCCCTGAAAACCGGGTATTGTCTGTCGCCATTTCGTGTGTCCATATAATACAATCCGCTTGAGTTTGCGTCTGTTTTTCTCTGAATAAAACTTAATATATTTTGAAAATATTTACAGTGGTTATTAAGGTATTTTTTAAAAGCGGGGTTTACCGCAGATAGGGAATAAAAAATGATAAAGGTAAAAATAAAAACTCCGACAAAGGTTGTTATTACTTTCAAAAGAAGTGAATTTCCCGACATAAGGTCCAGTCCGATAAATACAAATACAACAGGCCAGAAAGGAGTTAGATGAAGCCAGATTGCCCATGGGATTACAGCAAAATTATTCAAAAGAAGAATTACACCTGTTGATATAAAAATTATTCCTCCCAAAATATCCGGAAGTTTTATTGTATTACCCGATTTTAATGGAGCTTCAGAAATGTCTTTCTTGGTTTGATTCTTTATTTTTTCACCCTCGGAGAGCTTTTTATTCACTTTTTTTAAGTATGGCTATTCCTAAAACAATAACGATAATTGCGGGGAAAAACTTAACGACATATTTTAAATCCATAAAACCGAAGCTTTCCAGGAGAAGAACAATTCCGATGATGAGGATAGCTATACCGAAAAATCTCCGGGAATTTATGCTATTTACGTCCGTTCTAATGTTTTGTGCAAATTCCTTCGCGGTATCCTTTATTTCATTGGTACTTTTTTCAATATTTTCCTTGGTCAATTCCGGCCCGGACGACTCTGATGGGATTATAAGCCAAAGAATTAAATATAGTAATATTCCTCCACCTCCAAAGATAGTGATGAGTACAAAAATTAGCCTTACAATTGTGGGATCTATTTGAAAAAACTCCCCAAGTCCTGCGCAGACACCTCCAACAACCCTATCTTTTGGTCGGCAAAGTCTAGTTGTGGTAACCGATTTACTGTGTTTATTCATGATTTTATAAATAAATACTACAAAAATACTAAGGTAATTTCAATAATATATTATTATAGGCCTAATTGTATTTGGTGTTAATGTATTTCATTGCCGTAAAACCTTTGCAATATTAGCATATAAATGATACTATAAGATATATTATGTCAACTTGTGAAGGGAATTTAACTTCTCATGAGCTCGTGGCCAAAACTAAGGAGTTTGACAGATATTTGAATTCAGTTGACTGGAGGACTCTTAAATTGTTTTCGCAACGTTTTCCTGTTGACTGGAATTATGCATGTGTTTTCGCAATTGGATTGAAACCTGCGTTCAATGTTGATTGTGACGAGGCACTATTACTAGTGAACAAAATATTACCCCCAAGTGTTAAAGAGGGTGTCATAGAGACATCAAACCGCTGGTTTGTAAATGTGGTTGAGGCTTCAAAAATAATAAGTTCCAATAGGCATTATTTTCCTGATTTTAATGTAGATTGGATTGGAAATAGAGATAGCATAAAAAGGTATGTTGAGTTAAGAACTACAAATCGTCGTCAGTCCCCGGAAGAGGCTGTGAAAACAGGTTTGTTGTTTGGGTATCCTGAAAAATCAGTATTGGCTTATGCGAGACATCTGCCAACAGAGACGGAAATATTCCACGGTTTTGGCATGAAGTTTGCTGCCACCATTGAGGACCGCGACACCTTTGGTTTGAATTATAAAAACAAATGTAAGATGTCTGGTATTGAGGAAGTTAACATAGGTATTCAAAACCGTGTTGAGAAATTATTTTTGAAGTCATTGAATGGAAAAAGGAGAACAATTCGCATTATTAATTATAAAGGTTCGGATTTATTGGAGGTTATTGATTGTAACAAAGATCAAGGTTTGCTTGTGAAAGACCTCTTATTATTAAGGAAAAATCCAAAAGAGCCCTTAGACGATATCGATACCCTAATAACAATTTTTGGGGAAAAGTATCATATCCGAGAGATGAAAAACCCAAAAGAGTGGGAAGGCGGAAATTGGTCTCAGAATCTTCATGATAATTCTCGTGATGGAATAATCCAATATCTTCGGATGAGCGAGTCTTTGAAGGATTATGAGTATTATGGATGTCATGTAGAAATGTCAGAGTTCGTCAATTGGCTCCCTGAGGAAATTGGAAAACGTACAGCTTTTCTATTAGGAAAACCACGGTGTTAGCAAATTCTTTCTTCATCTGCTAACATGATTGTTGTAAAATGATACCCTATGTTTAAGATATTTTCGGGACTTTTAGATGTAAACCAAAGAGAGGTTACAAGACTTTCCAAGATCGTACAGCAAGTTAACGCCTTCGAGCCATCGGTAAAAAAACTCAAAGACAGCGATTTTACAGAAAAAACGCAAGAGTTAAAGGAGAAACTTGCCAGAGGATCGTCTTTGGAAGAAATTCTTCCCGAGGCTTTTGCATGCGTGCGTGAAGCGACAGTCAGGGTTTTGGGAAAAAGACATTTTGATGTTCAGTTAATGGCATCAACTGCCCTTTTTGAAGGAAAGATTGCAGAGCAAAAAACCGGTGAAGGTAAAACTCTCTCGGCCGTTCCGGCACTGTATCTTCGAGCCCTTATCGGAAAAGGTGCACACCTTGTGACGGTTAACGATTATCTTGCTCGCCGTGATGCGGGATGGAATGCGCCGATTTTTCGACTTTTGGGACTTACAACCGGAGTAATCGCCCAGGAAATGAAATCATATGTTTACGACCATGAGTTTTCCGATACAAGTCATGGTGATGAAAGACTGGCCCACCTAAAGCCATCATCAAGAAGAGAAGCATATGCTTGTGATATCACTTATGGAACCAATAATGAATTTGGTTTCGATTACCTTCGTGACAACATGGTTCAAAGCGTTGACGAGATGGTTCAAAGAGGCCATTATTTTGCGATTGTTGACGAGGTCGATTCAATTTTAATTGACGAAGCGAGAACTCCGCTTATCATTTCTGCACCCGATACGGAACCTACCCAGAAATACTATGAATTTGCACGTCTTGTAGGGCAGCTTAATCCGGATACCGACTACACAATTGACGAGAAATTAAAAAGTGCAACTCTAACCGAACACGGGATATCCCGTGTTGAAAAAATACTGGGGATTGATAACCTGTACGAAAAAGATTTTGATTCTATCCACCACATCGAAAATGCTCTTCGTGCAAAGACACTGTACCTCAAAGACAGGGAATATGTTGTTAAGGATGATGCCGTAACTATTGTTGATGAATTTACGGGAAGGTTGATGTTCGGGAGGCGTTGGAGTGACGGGTTGCACCAGGCAGTGGAAGCAAAAGAGGGTGTAACTATTCAACAGGAAAGTAAAACCTTGGCAACAATTTCTTTCCAAAATTACTTTAGGATGTATGAACACCTTTCAGGTATGACGGGTACCGCTGCAACCGAAGCCGAAGAATTTAGAAAGATTTATAAAACGGATGTTGTTGTTATCCCCACCAACAAAAAGATGGTAAGAATTGACAATCCCGACATGATTTACAAAACCCTCCGTGGTAAATATGGCGCGATTGTTTCGGAAATTGAAGAGCGGTATAAAAAGGGACAGCCGGTTTTGGTCGGAACGACCTCGATTGAGAAAAACGAAATTATTGATGAATATCTCAAGAAGAAGAAAATTCCCCACAATGTACTGAACGCGAAAAACCATGAGAAGGAGGCAACAATTATTGCTCAGGCAGGAAGACCCGGGGCTGTTACTGTTGCAACCAATATGGCAGGAAGAGGAGTTGATATTGTTTTAGGAGGATCGCCTCCCGACAGGCCTGAAGGGGTGCCAACGGAGAAATATTTAAAGTCAAAAGAGTATAAAAATTGGGAGGAACTGCACGACAAAGTTATTGCTGCCGGCGGACTTCATGTCATTGGAACGGAAAGACACGAAAGTAGAAGGATAGACAACCAATTAAGAGGTCGTTCGGGTCGTCAGGGAGACCCGGGTTCATCGAGATTTTATTTATCACTTGAGGATGATCTTATGAGAATATTCGGTGGGGAACAGATAATCTCGTTGATGGATAGATTTAAACTTCCCGAGGATCAGCCGATCGAAAATTCTTTCATAAGCCGGGCAATAGAGGGAGCACAAAGCAAAGTTGAAGGATTTCATTTTGATGCAAGAAAAAGTTTGGTTGAGTATGACGATGTCAAAAATCAGCAAAGGGAAATAATTTACAAATTAAGAAAAGAAGTACTGGAATCCAATGATTTGGGTGAAAAAATCAAGGAAAAACTGCAAACAGAAATTGACAACATTGTTAATTTTTCCGTTTCCCCGGAAGACCAAAAGTTGGATCCGGAAAAAGCCATCGTGGGGCTCGTGGAAATTGTACCTTTTGATGAAAGCGGAAGGATTGCTTTGAAAGGTCAACTCAAAGACGGGAAGAGTACTCAAGATGTCAGGGACTTCTTCGAAAAAGTTGTGATGGATATTTATCAAGGAAGGAAGAAAGAACTTGGTGACAATGTTTTTTTCCAGGTGGAAAAATTTGCATACCTGTCCTCAATTGATCATATGTGGATCGAACATCTTGATGCAATTGATGCCTTTGAAGATGCGGTAAAACTTCGCGGATATGCACAAAAGGATCCTTTGGCTGAATTTAAAAATGAAGCATTCGGTATGTTTGAGGGATTGCTTGCTAAAATTGACACTGAAATTACAAGGAGACTTTTTAGAATCGGTGTTGCATCAACTCCATCCCCCGTCATTCCAATTCAACAAGCAAAAACAAATGTCGACCAACTCGACCAGACGGGTCTTTCGGAATATGGAGAGGATAGAACAGCACAAAAAGGACAGTCGGCGTTTGGAAACACGCCTGGCAATAATCAACAAACAAAAAATAGGTTGGGAAGGAATGACCCTTGCTGGTGTGGTTCAGGGAAGAAATGGAAGAAATGTCACTATCCGCAAGAAGGATAGACAATGTGAAATTTCAAGTAAGGTTGAATGTTGGACGCGGCATTATTACCTACAAGTGAGATTAAATTTTGTTTTTAACAACATGATCCGTTTAGACATATAATAAATTTATGACCGGTGTAATAGCTGCAGTTTATTCTTCGTTATTTCTCGCCTTGTCTCAAGCGTCACTAAAAAAAAGTTATCGTGATATTTCTCCATCTGTAGCTTTTTTTATTGATACCTTATTGGCATTAATAATTTGGATACCTATTGCTTTATTTATTGGGATAAACCTGTCTTATTTCAAAGAGGTTTTAATATATGCAATTCTCTCAGCTGTGTTATCAGAGGCTTTATATTTCTATGCGCTCTCGAAAGGACAATTAAGTTTAACAGCAATACTAATCGGCAGTTATCCAATCTATACAGTTCTATTTTCGTATTTTGTTAATAGGGAAGTATTATCGGTGATTCAGGGTGTCTTTGTGGTAGTAACGATATTCGGGACTATGGTTTCCTATCTTCCTTCAAAATTAAATAAAGATGAATTAAAAAAAAGCGGCGCTATTTTTTGGCCACTTCTTGCTGCAATTGCGATTGGTTTATCGGACACCATATCCAAAAGAATAATTAATAAGACAAACGACTTGACCTTTTTATTTGTTTTGGCTTTAGTCCAGATTCCGATCGCTTTTATCTATATGCGTATGGAGAAGCAGAATATTTCCAATGAATTGGGTAAAATTAAAGCAAAGATTTACGATTATAAAAACGCAATTGCCGGTTCGCTTTTCAATGTGATAGGAACAGGTCTTCTATGGATTGCGTTTTCAAAAACCCTCGCGTCGATTGCTTCCCCTATTACATCTACAAGTGGTGCTTTGGTTATAATAATTTCCTTATTATTTTTGGAAGAAAAAATATCGTTAAGGCAAATTGTAGGAATTCTCTTTGCATTTGTGGGTATAATTGGTATTGCTTCAGTTGCATAAAATATGAAAAAACAGATTATTGAATATAAAGGAGTTGAAGGTTTATTACAGGTTACTAAAAACTCATTTTCAGCGAAAGAGGAACTTTTAATATTTGAAACAAGTTATGCTTCATTAAATAATATGTTTACAAAGGAGCAGGCTGAAAATATTCGAAAGGAATTTGTAAACAGAAATATTGGAGTTAGGGAGCTTACAAATCAAATGTATCATGAGCCTTATACAGGTATTCAGAATTTTCATGAAAAGGTTATGAATATCCGTTACATTAATCCAAATAAATTAAGAATATCTATTGAAACACTTATTTATAATGATGTTGTTGCGATTTATGAACCTAAGGAGGGTGGTTTTTGCTTAGAAATATATAGTGAAGAATTGGCAAATCAGCAAAAACAATTATTTGAAACTATCTGGAAACAAGCCGACAGACCAATCATTGGGATAGGGGGAAGAACTTCAATTTTTTAACAGATAAAAACAGGATAACAATATTCATGTTTTGTATCATCATATAACTATAGTAGAATTTTCTAAGTGAACATTTTGAAGTCTGTAACAGAAAAGTTTCAGGATTTAAGACAAACAAAAGAATACTCAAACTACATTGACGATCTTGGGTGGTGTGTAGATGAATTTCAAGGAGTATTTATCTATATAAAGAAATTCCTTTTTTGGAAATTTGTAAAAGTTCAGCGTCCTGGGAATTTTAACGTTGATATTTTAAATAGCTACCTGCACAAAAAATATAGATTTTCCACCGTTTATATTGAGCCGGATAACGAAAGCCAAGAGCAAAAGTTAATAAACTCCGGTTTCAAAAAATATAATTCTCCTTTTCTTTCAAGTAAAACCGTAATAATTGATTTAACAAAAACAGAAAAAGATCTTCTATCTGAAATGCATCCAAAAACCCGCTATAACATCAAAAAATTTGGTAAAAACCAATTTAAGGTCATACACACTTCTGATATACAAAAATTCACCGACTTTTGGCAGTTTTGTGCAAGACAACGGGGAATGTTTTTAGACCAAAGAAAAGAAATTGAACTACTCTATAATGCTTTCTCTAAAAACTCGGACATCTCAATAGCGGTTGACAACAAAAACAACTGGCTTTCCGGACTGTTTCGAGTGAGCACGGATAACATTTCATATTACATGTATGCCGCCTCATCAAAAGAGGGAAAAAAACAGTTTGCACCGACGATTCTTGCTTGGGAAGCAATAAAGTCGGCAAAAGATGAAGGAAAAAAAGTCTTCGATTTTGAAGGTATTTTTGACGAAAGATTCCCTCTTAATTCCTGGAAGGGGTTTACAAGATTTAAAAAAAGTTTTGGAGGTAGGGAAGATGAATACCCCGGGATATTAAAAAAAGTAGTATTTTAGATGTAAAATACCTAAGTATGGTATTTGAAAGTATGGAGAAAGGTGAACAGGCAAAAGGTGGTAAACCAAAGAGTCCTAAGTTTATGACCCTCCAGAAGGCTGTTGATATGGGTGAATATGATCCCGAATATCTGTCTATCTTTTCTGAATGGCACACATTAAGTAGACATGTTCAATTTCAATTTATCAAACAGGGATTAGATAACAGAAGAAGACAGCTTTGGCTTCAATGGGCAGAAATAAATAATACACCAGATTTTCGCTTGAAAGAGCACCTTTCAACTGCGTTAAATAATATTGAAAAACAAATAAAAAAGCTGGATGGGGATTGGGAGAGGTTGTATACGAAATATTCGTAAAATGGATTTACTTTTTGATAAATAAAATTGCATTTGGAATGTTGCGTCCGGGACCGGTTTTATATCCTCCATACCAAAGTGCGGTTGAACCTCCGTCATCAAGGTTTATCGCATTTTCCATACCCAATGATTTCAAGGCTTTTGCGGATTCGGCAACGGTGGCTGAAAAAACCACCCCGATATATACATTTCCACCTTTGTTAGCGACAAAGCTTCTTCCCCCTCGTGATGTTTTTTTCTCATCACCGTCTCCGGAAAATTTAATTTCACCGTTAAGAAGAAGTAGAGGATAGTTGGAAAGAACTCCATTTGGGGAAGTATCTCTACCCCACTCGGATGCTTGGGAAACGAAGCGTACATATCCGTCACCGAATATTACGGCAGGGTTTGAACTGTAGACATTATTATCCGAGTTGAAATATGTTTTTTTATAATTCATCAAAAGGAGGTCAAAAGAGTTTGTTTTTCCGCTGCAAGATGGGTAAGTTGACGGACAGAAGTATGTTCCATTAACTGCGGCATATGCATTGTTGCGTTTTACGAAGTCGGAAAGGGGCAAAACAGGGCAATTGTTTGCACAGTCGGAGTCCGATGCGCTGTCAACTATTACTTTTGTGGAAGAAAGATCGGCGGAGACTATATCGACCATAAAACTGCCGGAATCCGTTTGCACTTTTTGTCTTTGGTAGCCGGATGCAGGGGGGGAATTGCTTGCTGAAATGTTTTCCGGAATTTTGAAAGTCGAGGCGATTTCAGCCTCTTTCTTTTTAATATCCAATGATAATGTATCAAGTTTACTTGACGCGTCCACATAGTTCCTTTGCGAAAGTAGTGTAAATATATTTGCAAGGGTTTCGTCAAAGGCAGTTGTGTCTTTTGTCTTGTTTTTTAGATCTAATAAGGTCTCATAAACAGAAATTGCTTTTCTGTATGTGTTTTGGATGTTTTTTATTTCTTCTTCGAGCGACTTGTTTTTGACATACTGATCTTCGTTTTTTATATCGTCATAGTTTTTCTGGGTATCGGACAGTTTGCTTTCAAGACTGCTTTTTTCCTCACTAACGGATTGGAATAAGGAGTCTATCGTAATGTTTTTTTGGTTTATTTGGTATGTGTAAAGGGCAAGGGCAATAAAAGCTATGGAATAGGATATAAAAATAAACCTTACATTAAAGAAATTTATTTTTGGAAGGCTCAATGTCTTAGGCGTCCGAATTTTAGGGGTTTTTATTTTCAACATACTGATATATTATTTTTGCACTATGGTAGATGTCTTTGCAAACGCTAAAAACCAAATCGATAACACTGCACAAATACTACGCCCCGATTATGAAGACACTGTGAGGTTTGATAAAGCTATAAGTCTTTTGAAAAAACCGCAAAGATTAATCACAAAAACATTAAAGGTCAAATTGGATAATGGAAAAACAAAAACGTTTAAAGCTTTCAGAAGTCAGCATAATAATGCCAGGGGTCCTTTCAAAGGCGGAATAAGATTTCATCCTAATGTTTCTGAAAACGAAGTTAAAGCTCTTTCGACATGGATGAGTATCAAGTGCGCCGTTGTAGGAATACCCTACGGTGGAGGGAAGGGTGGAATTACTGTTGATCCGAAAGTAATGTCCCAATCCGAACTTCAAAAATTGAGTGTTGCCTATGCTGAAAGTTTCTATCCCTTTATCGGTCCATGGAAGGATGTCCCTGCTCCGGATGTAAACACAGGTGGGACCGAAATGGCATGGATGCTTGAGGCATATGAAAAAAAGGTCGGTTATCAGGCTCCGGCAACCTTTACAGGTAAACCAATCGATTTGGGCGGATCGCAGGGTAGGACTGAAGCAACGGGACTCGGTGGATATTACATTCTTGATAATTACTTTAAAGATCGAAAACTTAAAAAATCTACTGCAACAATTGCAGTCCAAGGATTTGGGAATGTCGGTTATTGGTTTGCAAAATTTGCATCTGAGGGAGGTTATAAAGTCGTTGCGATTTCCGATTCAAGCGGAGGAATTTACAGCTCCAAAGGATTAGATATAGATTTTCTTTCGAAATTGAAAGAGCAATATTTGTCTTTTGAAAATATTACGAAAGACGCCAAACTTAAGTCAAAGTTTAAATTTATAACCAATGACGAACTTCTTTCTTTAAAAGTTGACGTGCTTGTCCCGGCTGCTTTGGAAAATGCCATTAGGGAGGATAATGCCGCAAGTGTTAATACAAAAACAATTTTGGAGATGGCAAACGGTCCGACAACACCGGAAGCGGAAGGAATTCTTCTGAAAAAGAAAATCAGTATCTTGCCGGATGTGCTTTGTAACGCCGGTGGTGTGACGGTTTCCTATTTTGAATGGGTGCAAAACCTATCTGGATATTACTGGAACAAAAATGAGGTATACGAGAAATTAAGAAAGATTATGGATAGGGCTTATTCGGAAATTAGCGATATGAAGAAAAAGAAAAATATTTCATATCGCCAGTCGGCATACGCGCTTGCTGTCAAGAAAATTGTTGATGCAATGATGCTTCGGGGTAGGGTTTAAGAGTATTTTTTAATAATCGAAGGAATCAGATATTCTTCAAATGCCTTTTTAAAGTTGTATTTTGCTTTCCATCCCCAGTCCCTTGCCGCTTTCGACCCGTTAACATCTTCACTCCAGGAGTCCACAATATTTTGTCTTGGTGGATTTACTTTGTAGAAGATATTGGCTTTTGGAAAATGATACTTAACAATATTTTCGATTTCTTTTGCGGATGCGGAAAAACCTTCGATGTTGTAAATACGGGCCGTCAGTTTGTTTTTAGGAGTATTAGTGAGCTTAAGAAGTGCCTCAATTGCATCGGGCATTGCCATAAAATGAATGGTTGAATCGGGCCTGACAAAACACTGGTAGTCTTTGTTGGACGCAGCAAAGTGGAGCATCTCGGGGGCATAGTCACTTGTTCCCCCTGACGGAGTTGTTTCTGCTGAAATCAACCCCGGGAAACGTACACAACGAAAGTCTAAATAACGTGAGCTTTCATCAAGCGTTAGTGATTGGTAGTGCGAAGAGAAGTATACTCCTAAATTCTCACAGTATAGTTTGTTGATTCCATACATTGTGATTGGGTTAAGAAATTCCCCCTCTTTAACTTTTTTGAATTTTCTTTTGCTTTCCAGGTTGGGCATTCCATAAACGGCGATTGTTGAAGGAAATATATACTTAAGATGTCTTTTTTCCTTTATAGCCTGCAGGTTTGCGGCGCTTAGTAAGTTGAATGTTCCACCAATATTAACATTGTGTGCCAGCTCGGGATTTTTCTCTCCGCCTGTAGATAGTACTGCCGCGAGGTGAAAGACGGTGTCGATTTTATACTCTGAAAATATTTTCTCAATTAACTCTTTATCTGTGACGCTTCCTTTAATAAAAATATCAACTTTATTTTGTAACTTTTCATCCAGATCGTTTAAGTCGAGAGCTATTATTTTTGTCTTCACGCCGGTAGTTGAGAGGTTTGTGATTAGTCCGTGTCCTACTTCTCCGTTTGCACCGGTTATTAGTGTGTAATAGTCCATTTTATTTTATTATTTCCAAACTCTTGCCGACTTTCTCGAAAGCGGATAGTGCCTGATCAAGTTGTTTTTTTGTATGGACTGCACAATTCATAACCCTGATCCTTGCTTTTCCGAGTGCAACGGTCGGATAGGTAATTGCAACTGCAAATACTCCCTCATCAAATAATTTTTTACTGAAATCTTTTGCGAGTTTTGCGTCACCAAGCATTACGGGAATAATAGGAGTCTGGCTTTTTCCAGTGTCGAAACCAAGCTGTTTTAATCCGCGTCTTAAATAATCGGCATTGCCCCACAAGTTTTTAACAAGGGCATCCGAACTTTTGAGGATTTCTACGGCCTTAATACAGGCGGCGACGTCGGGAATCGTCATTGCTGAAGAAAAAAGAAAAGGCCGCGATCTTTGTCTGAGCCAGGCTATAATTTCTTTCTTTCCGGCCGCTATTCCTCCGACAACACCGAAAGCCTTACTCATTGTTCCGATTTCGATATCAACTTTTCCATGGAGGTTGAAGTGATCTACAATTCCCCGTCCACCTTTCCCGAGAACTCCCTCTCCATGTGCGTCATCAACCATTAGTATTGCGGAATATTTATCTGCAATTTTTACAAGTTGTGGAAGAGGTGCAATATCACCATCCATCGAAAAGACTCCGTCGGTAATAATTATTTTTTTGCCGTCTTTTCCTTTAAGACTTGTTATTTTTTCCTCGAGGTCGTTTATATCAAGATGATTGTAACGAATAACCTCCGCCTTGCTCAGTCGGCAGCCGTCAATGATTGATGCGTGATTTAATTCATCGGAGAAGATTGTATCCCCCTCACCGGCAATTGCCGGAATGACGGCAAGGTTTGCACAAAAACCTGACTGATAAGTGATTACGTCCTCGACTTTTTTAAACTCCATAAGCTTTTTTTCAAGGAGTAAGTGAAGAGATGTAGATCCCGCAATGGTTCTAACGGCTGCCGGTCCGACACCGTATTTATCGATGGCTTCCTTAGCCGCCTTTTTTAACTTGTCGTTGTTAGCAAAACCGAGATAGTTATTGGAACAAAGATTTATCACTTCTTTACCGTTAATTTTGGTAATTGGCCCGATAGGGCTTTGGATTTCGCGGATGTTAATAAGAAGTCCGTTCTTTTCAAGGTCTTTGACTTGTTCTTCAAACCAAGACAGCTTGCCCGTCATAGTGATTTATTATACATCAGTTGATATAGATTTCCTTAAAAGTTTTGATATTTTTTCTTTTCAGCTTATTTGTACTTTCAAGCCAATTGATTTTTACTGGTTTGGATAAAGAATAGAAGGCAGCATTTTTTGCACGTGTGTCAACTATATGGTTTGAGTTTTTAATAAGGGCATCAATTACTTTTTTGTCGGTATTTTTAAAAAGTGACATACAAAACGAATAAAATTCAACATTGTCGATTTCTCCGTCCGGAGTTACCAGAATCTCACTTAACCCCCAATATTTTAAGATATTTACGTCGTTTCTGAAGTTTTCGAAAATATTTTGTTTGAAGGTTTTTCGGTTTTTCCAATGGCTTTTATCTAAAGGAAAATAACGAGACAGTTTGCATTTGATGTAAAACCCGTCATATACGGGTGGGTTGTTAGGATTTTCCTTTGATAAGTCGTCCACAACAAATAAGACATAGGTTCTGAGAATCTCTATGTCAGTAAATATTCTTGTGAGACAAATGTGGCGTTTCTTGTTTGTGTTGTCTTTTAAAACAATACAACCAACATACGCATTATCGGGGAAATTAAATTCCCTTGTCTGAAACATAGTTATACAAAACAACTTTCGGTTGAACAAAACCGATTACTTTGGTTACAACCTATTGATGTTCTTCTTCCTCCGCTTTCATTGCGTCAGCTTTTGTTTCGTGAACCGTTCCGTCGGGATGGTTTGGGGGAGAGTATAAAGTGTAAAGTTTTAACTCTTCATTTTCGGAAGTGTTGATAATATTATGTTGGCTTCCTGCCGGCACAATGACAACATCTCCGTCCTTAACTTCGTATTCGGTGTCGTTTATGATCACTTTACCTTCTCCTTCTTCAAATCTGAAAAACTGGTCGACCGTTTCGTGGACTTCCATTCCAATTTCCTCATTCGGTTTAAGGTTCATGAGTACCAACTGTGTATATTTACCGGTATACAAAACCTGCCTGAAAAAGGAATTCTTTTTGGTTAAATCTTCAATATCTGCATGATAGCCGTTCATATTTATTCACCTCCGTTTCTTGTATAATAATACTACAGTAGTTACTTAATATGGCAAGATTGACTTACGAAGACCTAATTAAGAAACACGTTCAAATATTGAGAAATCTAAGGACAAAAACAGGATTGTTTTTGGCTTCAAAAAAGGGAGTGTCCACAGGATATGATAAATCCTGGCTGCGTGATAATTTTTATGAAACGATAGCCTTTGAGATAATTGGGGATTGGAAAACTGTTGAAAAGACATATTCTTCGATATTAAAGCTTCTTCTTAAACACGAACATAAAATCGACGACGCGATTAAAAATAAACCCGTTGCCAGTAACGAATATATCCACGCCCGTTTTGACCCAGATACTTTTGATGAATTTTGGGAGGAGTGGGGTAATAAACAAAATGATGCCATCGGATGTATTTTGTTTAGGCTTGGAGAATTAGAAACCAATCAAAAAAGGTCGATTATAAAAACAGACGACCAACTTCGGATTGTGAATAAGCTTGTAAAATACCTGCAATCGATTGAATATTGGCACGACCTTGATTCCGGAATGTGGGAGGAAGACGAAGAGCAACACGCTTCCTCCGTCGGTGCATGCGTTGCAGGCCTTCGCTCAATCTCAAGACTTCCAAAAGTTGAAGTTCCCAAATGGCTTATTAAAAAAGGCGAAGATGCATTAAACCTCCTCTTGCCGCGTGAGTCACAAAGGAAATTTACGGATCTTGCACTGCTTTCTCTTATTTGGCCGTACGACGTGGTTTCCGAAGCACAAAAAAATGAGATATTGGAAAATGTCGAATATCATCTATTACGGGAGAGAGGTGTTATTCGTTATAAAGGGGATCGTTATTACAACAAGAATACGGATCAGGTAAGTGAAGAAGCGGAATGGACTTTCGGTCTTTCATGGCTCGCAATTATTTACGAGAAAATCGGCAATAAAGAGAAAGCAAAAGAACTTTTGAAGAATTTAATTGTACTTGATACACCGGATGGTTTGCCCGAGTTGTATTTTTCGAACTCTTTTGAATACAACGAAAATACTCCGCTTGGATGGAGTGAATCGCTTTTTATCGTTGCTCTTTGGGAGATGAACGAAAGGGAAGAAAAGTCATTATAAATTATAAGTTCCTGCTAAGATCTACGATGGCGGTGTTTGTGGTAATATTTATATATGGGATTTCTCTCTTGGCACTACTCTGAAGGCTTTTCTTACTATATCAACAGGTGGATCTATTCGCTTCGTTATATAGAGCATCACTTTTCCCTCCCTCTTCTTGTCAGAACCCTTTTTTATCCCTGGAAAAGACTTGAATCCGAAGGTGGCGGACCTGGTTTTTCGGTCAGTCGTTATTTTGAAAATCTTACTTTTAATCTAATTTCCCGATTTATTGGTGCTTGTGTGCGGGTTATTTTAATTTTAACGGGACTTTTTTTAATTGCCTTTGTTTTTGTGGGGGGAGCTCTGGGAATTATAATCTGGGCTGTAATTCCTCTTTTTGGTATTCCTCCATACATGCGTTCCCAGCAAAGGCCTTCTAAATTAGTGACAACCTTGGTAAGTAAAATGAAAAACGGTAACGATCCAACATTGATTTTCTTTTCCAGTGAACAGGGTAAGTTTTTATTAAGTCACCTTGGCGTGTCGGAAGACAACCTGAAAAACATTACCCGTTTTAATAAGGAAGTATTTGGTAAAACACCATCGTCATTTTCAGACCTTTTAAGCCAGATGATTGACAAGGGGGTATGGAGCGAAGGTGATTTGCGAAAAGAAAAATTAGTGTTTGAGGATTTCATAGAATGTGGAAAATGGTGGGATTCTTTAAAAAAACAGGAATCGGCGCTTGGTGAAAATGAAGAGTTCGGACGCCCCGGAATCGGGGTGGATTTGCTTTTTGGGTATACACCGATATTGTCGCAGTATTCCATAGATTTAAGTGCAAAAAGGTCGTACTCACATAGGTTAATAGGAAGGGATGATGTAGTGGAAAGAATGGATAGGGTATTGTCACAGGGGTCGAGTCTTATTTTGACAGGCCAGCCCGGAGTTGGAAAGAAAACGGTTGTTTTGGAGTTTGCTCAGAAATCGATAAGTGGCGGGTTAAGCCAGAAGATGTCTTTCAAAAGAGTACTTGAAGTTGATTACAATATTCTTTTATCGGGTACTTACGACTTGAATCAGAAAAAAGCAGTTTTATCACAGATTTTTTCTGAAAGTTCGGCTGCAGGAAATATTATACTTTTAATAAAGGATGTTCATCGGTTAACAAACCCCGAAGTTGAAGGATATGATTTTACCGATGTTTTTGAGGAATATTTGGAGAAGAAAAATTTGAAGATAATTGTCACCTCAACACCGCTTGAATATGAACGATTTATTGCCCCGAATATGAAACTGCGCAAGTACTTTGAGACGGTTGAGGTAAAGAAGTAGCTTTCGAGATTATGATCGAGGCCGCTAAAAACCTTGAATATTCCGGAAAAATTATTATCACTCTTCCTGCCATGAGAAAAATTCTCGACGAGAGCGACCGATATATTACGGAAACGCCGTTTCCGGAAAAAGCTCTTGAACTTTTGGATGCAGTTGTAACCTACAGAAATCAAAAGGGAGGAGGAGCAGTTAAACCCGAAGATGCCGAAATAGTTCTGGGTGAAAAAACGGGAATTTCCTTCTCGGCAATAACCAAAGAGGAAAAAGAAAGGCTAATTAATATTGAGGAGCTGATTCATAAAAGACTTGTCGGACAGGAAACAGCGGTTGACCTTATCGGAAAAAGTCTTCGTGGAAGAAGCGTGGGATCTGCCAAAGAAGAAAGACCAATTGGTTCATTTCTCTTTTTGGGACCGACGGGTGTAGGAAAAACGGAAACGGCAAAAGTCTTGGCACGTGTTTATTACGGTGATGAAAATTCCATTCTGCGTTTTGATATGGCGGATTATGCAGGAAACGAGGGTTTTGAACGTTTAATTGGGTCGGTCGGTAAAAATATTCCGGGAGCTTTAACAACTGCCATTAAAAACAAACCCGCATCACTTCTTCTTCTGGACGAGATCGAAAAAGCTACAACCAGTATTAAGAATTTGTTTTTAACACTTTTGGACGAGGGTGTAATTACAGATGCTTTCGGAAGGAAAATAAATGCGAGACATTTATTTGTAATAGCAACTACTAATGCGGGGGCTGAATATATAAGAGAGCTTGTATCAAAAGGAGTAACCGGTGAACAATTACAAAAGGAAACGACTGAATATGTTTTAAAAAGCGGACTTTTTTCTCCGGAATTTCTTAACAGATTTGACGGGGTTGTTGTTTATGAACCTCTGACTCATGATAATCTGGTTAAAATTGCAAAACTTATCCTTGAAGACCTCGGAAAAAATCTTAGCAGGAAGGATATTTATCTTGAGGTAAGAAACGATACCGCCGAGAAACTGGCCAAAGAAGGGTATGATCCGGCATTTGGTGCAAGACCGATAAGAAGAATTGTTGACCTGCACATCGCGGATATTATCGGTAAAGCAATTTTGGAAGATAAGATTAAGGCAGGAGATAAAATAAGCATACTACCGACGGATAAAAAACTCGAGTTTTATATTGAGAAAGTTTCTTAAGATGGATAAGTCTGCGGTTGATAATAAAACAAATATTTCCCCAGCGGATACCGATACGAAGAAGGCATTTTCACCTCCCCAAGCGGAGTCTTTGCCTGTAAAAAAGAGACTTTCCAATAAAACCAAAAATATAATCATCGTTTGCACAGGGTTCTTTACTCTACTTTCAGCACTTACTATTTCACTTGTTTATTACCGGAGGAATTTTACACCAAATATGATTGTTAAAAAGGCGGTTGCTAACCTGATTAAACAAAAAAAAGCCACATATAACGCAACTGCAAGACTGACATTCCAATATGCCGACAAAGAAGAAAAAATCGATTTAAACGGACTTGAAGCCTACTCGCTTCTGAAAAAAGCCGTTTCCGACAATCATGAAATGACGATACAGGGGGAACACGATTGGTCGAGCGACATACCAAACGGCAAATATGATTTAACGTGGAGTGTTTCAGATAAAAAAGTCTTCGGATTGGAGGGATACTATAAGGGTTATCACCTTTATTACAAAGTAAACCCTTACGTTTATTCCGATTTGGTCGATAAAAAATTAACGAGCGATTATTCGGAATTCGATCTTAAGGATTTACTGTCAAAAACACTACCGATCGAGTATGTAGGTTACATAAACGAATTTCGGTTTGAAGAACTCGATTTTGAAGTCATCGAGGTTTTTCAGGACGACTACATAAAAGGAGATAAGGCATATCACTATAAAGTGAAGGTATCGGGTGAGGGAACTGCCGACAAGATTTTAAGTGGAGTAAAAATTGACGGAATTGATTTTTGGATAGGAAAAAAGAATCTTGATATTGAAAAAATTAAGGGTAACTTTTCATTGGTTAATATCGGTGTTGAAGGAAATAATTTAGATGTTTTATATGAATTGACCATAGGAAATTGACTAAAAGCATGAATATTTTTAATATCGGTACATAATTGTACCGATGTCTCGTTTCTGCTATTGCATTTACCTTCATATGACTTGATACTTAGAAAGAGCTTCATAGAAGGCTTTGTCTTTCTATATATAAAAGTATGAAGGTATTTATGGTGGGTTGGGAACTTCCACCTCTCAATAGTGGAGGACTCGGTGAGGCATGTTACGGTCTTGCGAAAGCCTTGTCGAAAAAAGGAGTAATCGTAAATTTTGTTCTTCCATACAACATGGGCATAAAAGCCGATTTTATGAACATTCTTTACGCAAACGACAAAATCACTTCCAAAAAAATATTAAACCCGTATATGACCTATTCACAGTGGATCAAGGCAATAAAAGCCGGAGGTGTGAACTTTTTTGATTACTTTTCCCAGGTTATGGAATATGCACAAAACATAAAAGATCTGGCACGCAGGGAAAAAGCGGATATCATCCACATGCATGACTGGCTCACTTATCCTGCGGGTATGGTAGCAGCCGATATTATGAGAAAGCCTCTCATTGCTCATGTACACGCTACAGAATTTGATAGAACTGGCGGCGAATTGATAAATGACGAAGTATATAAAATCGAAAAAGAGGGTTTTAGAAAGGCCGATAAAATATTCCCCGTGGGCGGACTGGTTAAAAGAACAATAATAAACAAATATGGTATTGATCCGGGGAAAATTGATGTCGTCTATAATGGCATCGAAGATTGCGCTAAGCCGTCTATCACTCCCGCACTCAAGAATTTGAAGAAAATGGGATATAAGATTGTACTTTTCTTAGGGCGGATTACAATTCAAAAAGGACCGGATTACTTTGTTCGTGCCGCAAAAATAGTAGCAGATTACTATCCGAAGGCAGTTTTTGTAGTAACCGGATCTGGAGATATGCAGTCCCAAATGCTTAGCGAAGCCGCCAGTTTGGGGGTAGTAGACAAATTTATTTTTACCGGATTTCTGAGAGGGGTTGAGAAAGACAGTGTTTTTCAGGCAGCTGATGTCTATGTAATGCCCTCCGTTTCCGAACCGTTTGGAATAACAGCCCTCGAAGCAGTTAAAAACCGTACTCCGGTAATAGTGTCAAAACAATCGGGTGTTTCTGAAGTATTAAGAAGTGTACTGAAAGTCGATTTCTGGGATGTTGAGGAATTGGCAAATAAAATTCTCGCCGTTTTGAAATACAAATCGCTTCCAAAGGATCTAAGACACGACAGTGTCCGTGAAATTGTAAATTTAACATGGGACAGGTCGGCAGACGAGGTTCTGAAAGTTTATCAGAGTTTAGTAATATAAAAAAATATGCCATCTGTTTGTTTATATTTTCAAGTTCATCAGCCGTTGCGGATTAAAAAATACCGCGTTTTTAACATCGGTTATGATCACGAGTATTTTAATGACTCGGGACAGACAAATTTAAACAACAAAAATATTTTAAAAAAAGTTGCGTATAAATCCTATTTCCCGACCAATGAACTTTTACTGAGACTTTTAAAAAAATACAATGACTTCAAATTCTGTTTTTCGTTCTCCGGAGTCTTTTTGGAACAGGTAAAAAAGTACCAACCGGCTCTTTTGAAGTCCTTTCAAAAACTTGTTAAAACCGGACGTGTCGAACTCCTTTCTGAAACATACTACCATTCCCTTTCCTTCTTTTATTCACTACCCGAATTTGAGAGTCAGGTAGAACTGCATAGAAAAGCAATTGATAACCTTTTTGGTCAAAAACCGAGCGTGTTTCGCAATACCGAACTTGCATACAATAACGATCTTGCCTATTGGGCAAATTCTAAAGGTTACAAGGCAATATTGGCGGAAGGCTGGGATTCAATTTTAGGCTGGCGTAGTCCGAACTTTGTCTACGAACCCAATATCGGAAAGACTAAAAAAGGTACTCAAAAAATAAAATTACTTCTGAAAAACTATAAAATGTCGGACGATATTGCTTTCAGGTTTTCCGAAAAGCGGTGGAAGGAGTGGCCTTTAACTGCAGATAAGTTTGCCGGTTGGGTAAATCAAATTAACGGAAATGGGGATGTTGTTAATCTTTTTATGGATTATGAAACTTTTGGAGAACACCAATGGAAGGAACACGGAATATTTGATTTTTTAGAACATCTCCCGGAAAAGATTTTAGAAAATAAAAGCAACGATTTCATAACTCCGTCGGACGTGGTTTCCCGTTATCCCGCAAGAGATGTTGTCGATGTCCCAAATATTGTCACTTGGGCGGATACGGAGAGGGATCTGTCCGCCTGGATGGGAAACAATATTCAAAAGTCGGCACTTAAAAATATTTATTACCTTGAAAAAAAAGTGAAAGATATGAATAATAAAAAACTTCTTGATGATTGGAGGAAGCTCCAGACATCAGATCATTTTTACTATATGTGTACAAAGTGGTTTTCAGATGGGGATGTCCATAAATACTTTAACCCTTATGATTCCCCCTACGATGCATTTATAAGTTATATGAATGTTTTAAACGATTTTAAAATCCGCCTCTCTCAAAAAAGAGGTAGAACTCATTTATCTGTAAAATCTTAATCTATGTCTAAACACGCCTGCCTTGGAAACGGAAATCTTTTAATCGGACTTGATCGGTTCGGACAAATCAAGGATCTTTACTATCACTATCCCGGACTTGAAAACCACATTCACGAAAACCAGGTCCATAAAATCGGTGTTTGGGTCGACGGAAGGAATTACTGGGTAGACTCGGAAGAATTTGATGTTGAGGTTCTTATGGATCCCGAATCGATGCGTGCAAACATAACATGGAAAAGTAAAACATTGGGTTTGGAATTATTCTCAAAAGATTGTGTTTACAACGAAAGAAATATATTTATTCGTCATTTTGAAATTGAAAATCTCTTTGACCATAAACGCGACATCAAAATCTTTTTTAATCAGCAATTTAATATTTCTCAGATGCATACAGGAAATACTGCGTATTACGACCCCGACGACAATGTGGTTATCCATTACAAAGGCAGACGAGTTTTTCTTTTCAATTCCATTAGTGAGGATGGTGGAATCAATGATTATGCGGTAGGACTATTGGGGATAGAAGGGAAAGACGGTACGTATAAAGATGCAGAAGATGGAATTTTATCCAAAAACGGTATAGAACACGGCCAAGTGGACTCGACATTTTCGATTGCTTTTGAACTTCCGAAAAACAAGAAGAAGTCGTTTACCTACTTTATGTGTGTCGGAAAGTCTGTCGAGTCTGCAAAAGAGATGAATGCATACGTTTTGGAAAGAACACCCGACGATATTGCAAAAACATCATATGACTACTGGAAAGCCTGGGTGAATAATCAAAACTTCAGTTTTTATTCATTAAGTCCTCAAATTGTCAATCTGTTTAAAAAATCTCTCTACATCATCCGCACACATACCGCAAAAAATGGGGCAATCATTGCGTCGTCTGACTCCGACATGTTGCAGTTCGGACGTGACACTTATGCATATGTCTGGCCGAGAGATGGAGCTATTTCGGCACTGGCATTGGCGAAAGCAGGCGATTTTAATGCCTCGAAACGTTTTTTTGATTTTTGCGAAGGAACAATTTCGTCGGAAGGGTATTTTATGCACAAATACCGTCCCGATAAAGCGCTTGGAAGTTCCTGGCATGCATGGATAGAGGATGGTAAAAGAAGGCTTCCGATTCAGGAGGACGGAACAGCTCTTATTATTTATTCGTTGTGGAATTATTTCAAACTTTCAAAAGACCTGGAATTTTTGGAAAGTGTGTATAACCCACTTGTCAAAAATGCGGCCGAATTTATGTGTTCATATATTGACGAAAAGACACATTTACCCAAACCGAGTTTTGACATCTGGGAAATGAAATACGGCATCAGTACGTTTACCAGTGCCTGTGTTTATGGAGCACTCGACACCGCAAGTCGACTTGCCAGATTGTTGGGAAAAGAAACAAGTGCAAAAAAATATGAAAAAACAGCTGCCGGAATAAAGGAAGCGATAGTTAAACTTTTATGGGATGAGGAGATGTCGTATTTTGTAAAACATCTGGAAAATGAATCCGGTAAAGACATTTTTGATAAAACCATCGATGCCTCAAGTTTTTTTGGTGTATACAGAAACGGAGTATTGCCACCAGATGATGAAAAACTGGGGAAAGCATACAAAACACTGATGGAAAAACTGTATCTGAAATCAGGTGCAGGAGGTATTGCAAGATTTGAAGGTGATCAATACCACCATCCGGGAGGGAATGTTCCCGGAAACCCCTGGATAATTACGACCCTTTGGGGCACGCAGTACCGGATAGATTTGATTAAAAGCGAGCAGGAGTTGCCGGAAATTGTTAAAGACTTAACCTGGGTGACTCAAAAAGCCCTGCCTTCAGGAATCCTTCCGGAACAAGTTAATGCATATGATTCATCCCCCCTTTCGGCAGCACCGCTTATTTGGAGCCATGCGGAGTATGTTTTAACGGTTATAAAATATCTGGAAAAACTTGAAGAGCTGGGAATTTGTAAAGCCTGTTACCCTTTAATATGAAGCTCGTACTCGATATCGGCGGAACAAAAACACGCATTGGATTGATAAGTGATACATATCGACTTTTGGAAACTGAAATTTTACAAACAAAAAAGAAATACGAAGAAGGACTAAAAGAAATTTTGGATTTTGTTAAAGGGCGCGATGTAAGAATTTCGGATGCATGTATCGGAATTGCAGGAGTTTTTGATAAAGACAAAGAAAAACTTTATTCTTCGCCGAACATAAAAGGCTGGGTCGGAAAAGCAATCAAAGCCGACTTTGAAAAGGGTTTATCTGCATTTGTAGTTGTGGAAAACGATGCGGCGTTATCTGCTCTTGGTGAGGCTGTATACGGAGCGGGAAAAGATCAAAAGATAATTGCCTACCTAACTATCGGCACAGGTATCGGAGGGGCAAGGGTTGTTAATAAGAATATTGACGAAAGGGTGTACGGCTTTGAGCCAGGGCACCAAATACTTAATTTCACCTCCTCAGCGATCTCTTTTGAATCTTTAACTTCAGGAAAATCCTTAAAGAAAGTTTACGGCAAAGCACTGGAGGAAATTACCGACAGACGGGTGTGGAGTAAAATTGCAAAAACAGTCTCCTGTGGAATTGGCAACATGGTGTGTTTTTGGTCGCCCGACATAGTGGTTTTAGGTGGAAGTGTTGCTTTGTCGGACTTATTTGATATGACCCAAGTAAGAGTTAGCGTCAAAAGCATTCTGGGGGGAATTTATCCTAAGACGCCGGAAATAAAAAGAGCGCTTTTGGGAGAATACTCCGGCCTGTGGGGGGGGATAGCATACCTAAACGATATTAAGTACCACAGCTCACCCGCTTAAACCTCTTTTGTATTCAAAGATAGTTTATAATACACGTATGATTAAACAGTTTAAGTCATTAAACGGTAAAAAATATCCGCTGCCGTTGTTTTTTCCAGATGCGACGCAGGCTGTTGTTAAGACATTGGATTCGGTTGATATTGTGAACACAAAAACACCGGGGGTACTTGTAAACACTTATCATTTATATAGGGAGCTGGGAAAAGACCTTATAAAAAAATTTGACGGTGTAAGAAGGTTTATGAATTTTGACGGTGCGATAATTTCCGACTCCGGGGGTTTTCAGGTAATGAGTCTTATCAAATCAAAAACAGGAAACGGAAAAGTTGACGACATAGGCATTTCCTTTTTTCCGACAAAAAAGAAAAAAGTTCTGCTTACCCCTGAGACTTCTATCGAATATCAGATTAAACTTAAAACGGATCTAATTGTAGTACTTGATGACTTTACTCCACCCAATGCTTCCTACGATGATGCGAAAATAACGGTTGAAAGGACTCTTAAATGGGCAAAAAGATGCAGGGAGACATATAACAAATATTATGAATTGGGAAGCGGACCGTATTTGATTGGTGTTGTACAGGGAGGAAGTTATCCTGACCTTAGAAAATATTGCGCCCAGTCTCTTGTGGAAATTGGGTTTGACGGGCTCGGGTATGGTGGTTGGCCGATTATCGAAAACAATGTATTTGATTACGAGTCGGCAAGAATTATTGCCGAGGCCGCACCGAAAAACTATTTACTTTACGGACTTGGCGTCGGGAAACCGAACGAAATAGCGGAGCTTTGTAAAATGGGTTACCAGATATTCGACTGTGTTCTTCCGACACGCGATGCTCGGCACGAGAGACTGTATGTGTACAATGCAGAAAAAGTTGAAGATATTAATTTGAATGAAGATAAATTTTACAGTTTTTACGTTCCTTCAAAACAGAAATATTACTTTGTCGATGAACCTATCAGTACTGCCTGTGATTGTTTAACCTGCAGGAATTATTCCAAAGCTTATTTGGCACATCTTTTTAGAATAAACGATATATCGGCAATGAGATTATCAACGATCCACAACCTTCGATTTTATTCGATTTTGATGGAAAAGTTACAAAACTACACGATTTAGCAGATTCTTATTGTGTTAAAATAAAGGATAAAATATGAAGAAAGATGAAATTGGAAAGTCTACAAAAATTGTCTTTAATTGGAAAAATATTGCGCTGATTGTTGGTTTTTTTGTGTTATTATTAGGAACATCGGTAGTACTTATGTATCAAAACGGTTCATCGGACAATAGCGATAATAACAATACACAAAATTCCCAGAAGGGTTTGGTTGTTGAGGATGTATTAATCGGTAAAGGTAAAGAAGCCGTTAAGGGAAGTGAGATAACGGTTAATTATGCGGGAACTTTGGAAAACGGAACAAAATTCGACAGCTCTTATGACCGAAAAGAGCCTTTTCAGTTTGTTTTAGGTAATGGGGAGGTTATCGAAGGTTGGGATACAGGAATATTGGGAATGAAAGAGGGTGGAAAAAGGAAGCTGACGATACCTGCAAATTTGGGTTATGGTGAAAACGGAGCACCACCGGCAATACCTCCGAATGCTACACTGATTTTTGAGGTCGAGCTTCTGAAAGTGGAGTGATAATGATAAAATTGAGTTGATGCAAAAACTCCCAATCTTCAACTATTTAAATACCACCTTTAAAACTTTTAAAGTTGGGAACCTTGACATTGCGGCAACTTATTGGGAAGCGGGGGCAATAATCCTATTGTTGTTTCTCCTGGTTTTTACACTCGCCCGGCTTCGCTATCTTTATGTGCATTGGAGTATGGGAAAAAGTGCCTGGGCAATGCTCTTTTGGGGAATGGTTTTGACAATTATCGTCGAGGCCTTTTTGATGCTTTCGGGGAGAACTATTTTTACCGAAATTATGGGTGTAAAAAATGTACCTAAGCCTTTCAGTACAGTTTTGGACATCGGAAGAAACCGATTAACAAATGTCTTGGGTGAAAAGAGTGAAATTCCCAGCTCCTTTGCTGAAATTAAGTTAAATTCTGAACATATGTATTCCTTATATAAAAATATGGATTCCGTTGAGTCGCAAAAACTTCAGGAGATTATTTGCATGCCGTAGTTATATAATCTTATTCGTAACTGGTTTGTCTATGAATGATTTAAAGGAGCGAATCGAAAAATTAAATATTGAGTTTGAGGAAATCTATAGGTTTCTCGACTTGGATTTGAAAAAAGATCAGATAAAGAAGTTAGAAGCCGATTCGACAAACCCCAATTTATGGGGTAATCAGGACAATGCAAGACGAACCTTACAGGATCTTTCCGACCTGAAAAACGAAGTCTCCGAGATTGAGGAAACGCAAGGGGAGATTTCGACCTTAGTTTCGCTTTCGAAGGAATCTGAAATTTCCGATGATTTTGTTTCTGAGATCGGAAAACTTGAAAGTAGAGTGCAGAAACTGAAAGTAACAAGTCTCTTTACTGGAGAATTTGATACAAAGAATGCGATATTGTCTTTACATGCCGGACAGGGAGGGACGGAGGCGATGGATTGGACAAGTATGTTGTTTCGGATGTATATGAGGTTTTGTGAAAGAAAAGGTTGGAAAGCAACGACACTCGATATTTCCGAAGGTGAAGAAGCCGGTATTAAAAGTGTGACGGTAAAAATTGAGGGAAAATATGCATATGGAAATTTGAGAGGCGAGTCGGGGACGCATAGGCTTGTAAGACAGTCTCCTTTTAATGCTGATAAACTTCGCCAGACGTCTTTTGCCTTGGTTGAAGTTTTACCGGAATTTGAGGCAACCGATCTTCCCAATATTGAGATTAAGGAGGAAGATTTAGAATGGTCTTTCTTCCGTTCATCGGGCAAGGGTGGACAGAACGTCCAAAAAGTTTCGACGGCAGTAAGGTTAAAACACATCCCAACGGGCATTGTTGTATCGGCGCAAACCGAAAGGTTCCAAGTTCAAAATCGAAAGTACGCACTCGAACACTTAAGGGCCCTTTTGTGGGTGAGAAAAAAAGAAGAAGAGAAAAATCAAAGAGAAAGTATCAAAGGCGAATACAGACCTGCTTCCTGGGGGAATCAGATAAGGTCATACGTTCTTCATCCTTATAAAATGGTTAAAGATTTGAGAACGGAGTATGAAATATCAAATCCCGATACAGTTTTGGATGGTGATCTCGATGCTTTTATTGAGGCGGAACTGAAGTTGCCGACTGAGTATTAGAGCTGTTACTTGTCACATATTTTTTGTTAATGTATATTGATAGTATGCAATCGGATAGTATTTTAACACCACAGCCGACCGACTCTAAGCAACCACAACAGCCAACGGTAAATTCGTCCCCAACCATACCTATTGAGAAGCCTCTTGTAAAACCCCTGACAAGTAAAAAATTCAATAAATCGACGATATTTACGATATTGGGTTCATTTGTCATTGTTGTCCTGGGGGTTGCAACAGGATGGTTTTTGGCCGGAAAAGGCACGTCAACTACGACAAAGGAGAATCAGATATCGGGTCAGACAACGTCGGGTAAGGTGGTTGATGAGGCCGGCATAGGCGATGAAAGTTCATATGCAACATCGGTTGAAGGGACTCTTAAAGAAGGTGGAATTAAAGGGGAAGGTACTCATTATATTGATCGCGGGTTGGGAGAGAGTAAATATGTGTATTTAACCTCCTCCGTTGTTGACCTTGACAGCTTTGTCGACAAAAAAGTTACCGTCTGGGGTGAAACCATATCGGCCAAGTACGCCAGTTGGATGGTGGATGTTGGCAAGATTAAAGTGACGAAATAATTCTTCTAATTGATTTCATATTTGTCCAACTTAATAAATTTTGTTAATCTTAAGGTATGCTCAAATTGGAAAACGTTGTTAAGACATTTGGCAGTATCAAAGCATTGGACGATATTTCTTTTGAGGTAGGTGACGGCGAGTTTATTTTTGTTACGGGCCCATCTGGATCCGGAAAGAGCACAATTATAAAACTGATACTTCAACAAATACTTCCCGACTCCGGTCAAATTATTCTGGATGATTATAGAGTGGGAAGTTTAAAACCAAACGAACTTGCAAAAATGAGACAGAAAATCGGGGTGGTGTTTCAGGACTTTAAAATGATTAACGAAAGGACGCTTGGAGAAAATATCGAAATAGCACTGGCAGTTGCCGGGGTACCGCAAAAAGAGTGGAAGGAGAGAGTTACCCATGTTGCGGAACTCGTTGGATTGGGAAAGAAATTAAACTACTTTCCACTTCAGCTTGCCGGAGGAGAGTTGCAAAGAGGATCTTTGGCAAGGGCTTTGGTAATTAATCCGGCAATAATTTTGGCAGATGAACCCACAGGCAATCTCGATTGGGGAACTGCAGAAGGAATAATTGAACTGTTTGAAAAGATTAATGAAGAAGGAAAAACCATAATTATGGCAACACACCATCTTGGGATTATTGAAAAACACAAAAACAGAACAATTGTTCTTAAAGACGGCAAAATAGTTTCCGATAGCGGCGAGAAAAAAAATACCAAGAAACAAGAAAAAGAGAAAGAAGAGAGAAAAAACGACAGTGACAAGGACTGATACAATAAATATATGAACATCCATTATAAGACTGCTATAAACAATATTAGGCGCTCGCCTTTCCAGGCTCTTGCGGCGGTTTTTGTACTGTTTGTCACTTTTTTTGTTTCGTCTATCCTGGTTGTTTTTATATATTCCTCCAACCAGTTAATAAAATATTACGAAACCAGGCCGCAAATTATTGCTTTTCTTAAAGATACGGCTAAAGAGGAAGAAATTAATACTCTTAAGTCCCAATTTGAAGCAGATAGCAGGCTCAAGAAAGTGAATTATGTAACAAAAGAACAGGCTCTTGAAATATACAAGAAGGCAACCAAAGATAACCCTCTTCTTTCGGAACTTGTTTCCCCTTCGGTTTTTCCGGCAAGTTTGGAATTTTCGGTATCAGACCTTTCTTATGCGGAAACAGTAATTTCCGAAGTAAAGACAAATGATATTGTCGACGAGGTCGGATATACGGCAAGTTTGGGAGGTGAAGAGAGTTTGACGGACGTTGTCTCAAGACTTAGGCAGATTGCATATTACATCAGGTTAACGGGGGGAATATTTATCGGATTTTTACTCGGCACTTCTCTGATACTGATGATTGTCATAATCAGTATGAAGATGTCCACCAGAAAAAGCGAAATTGAGATCCTTGACCTTATTGGAGCAACACACGCTTTTGTGAGGGCACCCGTTCTTATTGAGTCACTTATTTACACCCTTGTTGGTGTACTTGTCGGCTGGTTTATAAGCCTACTAATAGTATTATACCTGTCGCCTTCGTTGTTTAGATACTTTCAGGATATACCGGTGCTGCCGTCTGACACCTTAAGACTTTTAGGATTCTTTGGCCTGATTCTTGTCGGTGAAATAATTATCGGTCTTATGCTTTCTTTGGCGGGGAGTGTTTTGGCGGTAGCCCGTGCCAGAAAAAGAAAATGAGACAGATACTAAAAAAATTATTTTTTTTCCTTGTAATAATAGCCTCTTTTTGGATTCTTCCTACGTATATTAATGCTCAGACAGATGAGGAAAGGTTGAGGAGATTGGGTGACGAAATAACACAGTACGAGAAAGAGCTTGAAAGGCTGGGTGCCGAATCCAATACTCTTTCCAATCTCATTGCACAATATAATACCCAGATTAAACTAACCCAACTCAAAATTTCTCAAACGGAGGAAAAAATTCTTCTTTTAGGGGGGAGAATTGAACAACTTGGAGATTCGCTAAAAGCACTTAACAACGCCTATATGGAAAGGGTTGTTAAAACCTACAAAATGTCACGTTTTTCGGAAGGGTATTTACTTCTTTTTACATTGCAAAATCTTGACGATGCGATCAATAGCTTTAATTACTTAAAGAAACTTCAAGAGGCAGATATTGATCTACTGGAGCGACTGGAGAAAGCACAAAACCTTTACGAACAGGAAAAAAGCGGACAGGAGACGCTGCAAAAAGAGCTTGAAACGCAAAAGGCTTCTCTCTCATCGCAAAAAAATGCCAAAGCGCTTCTTCTTCAACAAACAAAAAACGACGAGAAAAAGTATCAGTCTCTTCTTGCTGCAGCGAAGGCTGAATTGGAGGCAATTCAGGCAATTATTGCGGGTAAGGGAGACGAAACGCAGGTCCGGCATGTCGGTGAAGGAGAAAGAATAGCCTCGATAATTACCGGTGCTTCGTGTAACTCAAGCGGCACGCATCTTCACTTTATTGTCGCACAAAACAGAATTGTCCAAAATCCGTTTAGCTATCTTCGTAGCGGTGTATCTTATGAGAATTGTTCCGGCTCCTCATGTGGAAGTTCTGATGGGGATTCGTTCTCACCCTCTGGGTTGTGGAACTGGCCGATTAACGAGCAAATTAAATATACTCAAGGTTATGGAAGTACCTGGGCGATTAGAAATTCCTGGGTAGGAAGAATTTATAATTTCCATAACGGTATTGACCTCGACAGCAATTCCTCAAAGGATGTAAAGTCGGTAAAAGCAGGTGTTCTTTACAGAGGAAGTTACATTGGTTACAACGGCTGTAGGTTAAGATATGTCAGAGTTGATCATGACGATTCCGAAGTAGATACTTTTTATCTTCACATCAACTACTGAAGATTAACAATTGAGGAAATATCTATTAACATTGAATAAATTCCTTGTATTATTTGCACATGTTAAGAAAAGGTGTTTTATTTACTGTTATAGTTTTCTGTTTATTCTTTATAACTTCTGGGATAACGCATGCGCAAGTTGTCATCAATGAAATTGGAATATTAGGATCTCCCGATTGGATCGAGTTGTATGCCTACGAAGATGTCGATATCTCAGGATGGTATATTGACGACGACAATACTTCAAGTAATGTCTTCACTTTTCCTGCGGGGACTGTTGTGGGGCCTTCATCGACTAAGTTTATAACGGAGAATGTATCAGATAGATTTAATAATTCAGGGGATATTGTTAGATTGTATAAAGGTGATGGAACTTTAATAGAGGAAATTAGTTATGGTAATAAGGGTGGAGTATGTTTGCCGGTATCAGCAAGTGGTTCAATAGGAAAGACAACGGATGGGGGAAACTATCCGGAAAGGTTTTCAACCAGCACTTACAATATAAGTAATTCAACTGGTGTTTTAGATCCTTGCCCTTCTCCTACTCCCATTCCAACTAACACCCCGACTAACACTCCTGCACCAAGTAGTACTCCAACCAATACTCCGGCTCCTACAAATACGCCTACTCAAACCCCGACATCAACACCCAAACCATCGGTTACTCCGACAAAAAAACCCACGCCAACACCAAAAGATTACACCACGGAGAATCAGGAATTAAGCAGTGCTGCGGATGTGTCACAGTTTCGTTATGACTCAGGAGAAGAGGATAAAGAGAATGTAAAAGAGGTGCTAGGAATTGCCGATGAGGAAAAGGAAAACGTATCACCTTTCGCATATGTCCTTTTAGGATTGGGAGTTGTTTTTGTGGGAATATCGATTTTCCTCTACGTCAAAAATAAAAAGCAATAAGACGTCTCCGACGGTGTGTTTAACATTTCTGAAAAGTTTTGTAGAATGGAAGAATGCAAGAACGTATTAAGAGTAAAGTAATATTTTTTCTTAAATATTGGCTCCCTTTTTTACTGTGGGCTGTAGTAATTTTTTCTTTTTCTTCTAATCCAACTGTAAAAACATCGGAGATACATTGGCAGGATTTCATAGTTAAAAAGACGGCACACATTATTGAGTATTTTATCTTTTCAACAATTTTGTACAGGGCTCTTATAAATTCCCGAGTTAGTCCAATTAAAGCTCTTGTTTGGGTTGTTTTGGCAGCATTTTTATACGGTGCTACGGACGAATGGCATCAGTCATTCACTCCAGGCAGAGAACCGAGATTAAGAGATGTCTTGATTGATACCAGCGGTTCCCTTCTCTTTGTCTTATCTCTCAGGGGTTTGGTACATAAAAACGAGAAATTACTACATTATGCAAAAATGGTACAATTAATCCGCTAAAAGTTATGTCAAAGATTTTGGTTGTCGGTGGAGGAGGATATATCGGGTCTGTTGCAACATATCTTCTATTACAAAAAGGAAACGAAGTTGTTGTTGTAGACAATTTCTCAACCGGTCATGAGCTGCCACTTGTTTTTCTTAAATCCCAATTTAAGTCAAAACTCAATTACTACAAAGCGGATTTGAACGATCCTTCTTCTTTGAAACCCATTTTTAAAAAAGAAAATGGAATAGATATTGTTTTACATTATGCTGCGTCGTGTTTGGTAAACGAATCAATGGAGAATCCGCAGAAGTATTTTCAAAACAATGTGGTTGGAACTCATAATCTGTTGACTGAAATATTAAGTGCTGGAATTAAAAACATTGTTTTTTCTTCGACATGTGCTGTGTATGGTGAGGCAAACTATGTTCCGGTTGATGAAAAACATCCGACAAATCCTTCAAACCCATATGGGATGTCAAAAAGGATGATAGAACATATGCTCGAGTGGTATGGAAAACTTGGGAAGTTAAACTATGTTATTCTGCGCTATTTTAATGTTTGTGGTGCAAGTGATGACGGTGAGATTGGAGATTCTAAAAGCCCCTCCGTTCTTCTGGTTCAAAACGCAGTAAGAGGAGCTCTTGGAATAGAACCTTTCTTTTTAACCTGTCCTAGAGTGGACACACCCGATAAAACTCCGATAAGGGATTATATAAACGTAGTTGATTTAAATGAGGCTCATATTAGGGCGGTAAAATATTTAAAAGATGGTGGTCGAAGTGAAATCATTAATTTAGGTACCGGGAAAGGAAATTCGGTTTTGGAGATTGTAAATGCAGTACAGAAGATTACCGGAGTAAAGTTTGATTTTGAAAAAGGTGAAGAAAGAAAAGGGGAATACGCAGTGATGTATGCCAATATCGATAAAGCAAAAAAAGTATTGGGATGGGAACCGAAAAGAACAATTGAAGACTCAGTAAACTCACTTGTTAAGTGGTACAAAAAACACCCCAAAGGGTGGAGTTAATGCTTGTGTTATGAAACCTTTTCTTTTAACAGTTGCTGTCTTTGTTTTTTTATCGGGGGCTTATTTTGGAAATAGAAATATATTTATTAAGTCCCAAGACATCCCATCGGAGATTGCTGAAAGGGAAAAAGTATTAGCAGAAACGGATGTAAATACCGAAGAAGAGTCTGTAAGTCCGACGATAAAACCCTTTCCGAAATTGATTACGATAGTCCCTTCAAAACCGTCTCCAACATCAGTTCAAGAAAATATTTTTTCTAAGTTGATTTACCCTAAAGCGTTAGTTGTAAATCAGAAGCAATTACATTTAAGTCTTGTGAGTATGGATGCTGCCGAAGTTATTTCTGATTGGTATAAGGTCAAGGTGAAAGAGTTGGATTTATCAAGTACGTCGACGCTGTTTACCCAGGAAGAGAAGAAATATATGATTAAATTGACCGGGAATAAGAACATTACAATAGAAATTAAAGAAGAGGAAAACCGACAGGTAAAAATAGAAATTGAAATGGAATGAGTTTCTGCCCCGTGAGCATTCTGCTGCACTAATTTCGCTATATTATTATTACTGTACTAAAATTAATTAATGATTAAAGAACAATCTGAAAAAATGAGAGTCTCGAAAACATTAAAGTTTTTGGGAGGTGTTCTGATTATTTTTTCACTACTCGGCTTATGTCTTATTTTTGGAAAAGTCTTATTTTATGAAAGTGAATATCAGGTCAAACAGGTTTTAAATATAAAAAACAATGTTAATGACGCATCGAATGGGGAGGGGAAAGATGTTAGTTTTAATGCAAAGATTTTCAGTAGTGAATTAGCACCGCCAAATTTTGATTTTTCAATTGTCATTCCGAAAATTGGAGCATCTGCTCCGGTTGTTGCAGATGTAGACCCCTTTAATGAGGGGGAATTTACAAAGGCACTCAGAAAAGGTGTTGCACACGCAAAAGGAACTTCGTTGCCTGGAGATATTGGGAATGTTTATATTTTTGCACACTCAACAGATGCTTTTTATAATGTCGGAAGATACAACGCAGTTTTTTATCTTATCGGAAAACTTGAAGAAGGCGATGAAATATATTTGTATTACAAAGGAACAAAATATACATATTCCGTTTTCGACAAGATGGTGGTAGATCCGAACGCCCTGCAATACCTTGGAGTTATAGAGCCAAATGTGTCAACTTTAACACTTCAGACATGTTATCCTCCGGGAACTTCGTTACGACGATTAATTGTGCTCTCGCGCAAAATTGATTAATCGGTTTTGTAAAAAAGAAGTTTTGGATACAAAGAATTGACAACTTACATTATAGGTGGTATATAATGACTTTAACTGCTCCACTTTATGATGTCGAAGGATAAATATCGTAAGTTGCTTTCATTTATTTCTGGGATATCATTGCTTTTAAACTCCTTTATTGCCCCCGTTTCTGTTCTTGCACAAGATGCCACTGGAGAATCTCCCGAGCAAACCACCACATCAACGATATCCGAAATTATTCCAACTCCTCCTGAGGTAATTCCAGTAGTAGAAACAACTATCCCTGAGACAGTAACAGTAACCCCTATGGTTACAGAAGAGTTGTCTGGTACAGATATAGTTTCCCCAATACCTACAGTTGATGAAGATACAACATCAATAACGGTTTTAAAAGATCTCCCTCTAGGAACTAATAATGAGATTACTAAAGCGGAACCATCTGAACCTTCAGCTTCTGCAGTTGCCAAGGAAACAGTGGAAAAAGTTTGTCTTATTGGAGATGAAATAAAGGATACTAATAATGAAGATTGGATTATCAATGAAGACGGAAAATCTGTTATAACAAAAGAAAAAATTCGTCTCGGGGTAAGATATGTTTTTCCTAAAGAAAATAAAGTTTCAATTACTTTCAAATGTCTTCCTAAAGACGAATCTTTACGAACAACTCTAAAAATCCAACAAGTCAAGACAAGTGATCTAAAACTCCCTGCAAATATCGGAAACGTAGGCGAATATGCTTACGATATTACAACCGGAATGAATGATGGAGACTTTGAATATGATGTGACATTGCCAAAATCGACCGATTCCAAAGCCGAAATTTCTTATATCGAGAAATCAGTCGACGAAGCTAAAAACAATGAGGTCAAAGTTGACGATATAAAACCAATCGAAGAAAATAAAACCGAACAGCAAACCGATTCTGTCAAAGCTGTCTCTATCGATCATTTTTCAATATATATAGTCACTTCCACAGGAAACGCACCCGTACTTTCGACTGCTGCGGTAAACGGCCAACAATCCGTAACTGTTGGGCCGTATTCAAGTATCACTGTTTCCTTAAGTGTTCTAAGGGATGGTTCAACTAAATGGAGATCTACTCGCTACCAAATTGGCTCATCGGGTTGGAATTGCGTTGATCATTCCAATCACGACGGCAACGGAACAAATAGCGAAGAGTTTATAATTCAAGCTCCAAGCACTGTCGGGACATACAATCTTATGTTAAGAGCATCTTCTGATGATAATTGTGGTGGTACTGTAAGTTCGGATTACACCATGCCTAACGCAATAACTGTTCAGGCTGCAACGATTACTACAAACCCCACATTACCTCCGACTTGTGGTTTGGATATTGCATTAGTTCTTGATAACTCGACCAGTATAGATAATTCCGAAATGACCTCGATGAAAAATGCCATGACCGCTTTCACAAACGCTTTAGATGGAACACCTACTCAATTTTCAGTAATTCACTTTGCGACCACTGCAACAGTCGATCAGTCTTTTACAAGTAACATTTCAACAATAAATAGCAAGATTAATGCAATACCTGTTGGGGGCGGTTATACCAATTGGGATGATGGTTTAAGGAAAGCCCAGAGTACTTTATTCAATAGATCCAACCCTAACCTCATTATTTTTGCATCCGATGGCAATCCCAATACGGTAGGAAATGGACCAGCAAACAACGCGTCGAGTGGTACCGAAGCTGTAGACGCTGCGAGGTTTGTTGCAAATGTACTTAAATCAAGCGCAGAAACAACCAGGATATTGGCATTGGGTATAGGCACTGACCTAAACCAAAACAACATGAAACAAATTTCCGGCCCATCTGTTGGCACATCATTAACAAATGATGTTGTCGTAGTCTCTAGTTTTACAGATTTGGCCAACCAACTTAAAGCCTTTGCTACAGAGTCTTGCGGTGGATCAATTACTGTAAACAAATATTATGATCAAGTAGATGAAGCTCATCGGGGTGGTGCTGGTTGGATTTATAATGTTGCCGGAACATCTAAAACAACACTTGCAAACGGTCAGACGGAATCAGTAAAAGTAAATTCAGGGACCTATACGGTTACTGAAGAGAATATGCTTTCCGGTTACAGTTACGGATCAGCATTATGTTATAAATCTGGTAGTTCAAGTCCCATTGGGGAGATTACTACTAAGGGTATTAAAAATATTCCAGTAGGAGATCTCGATATTGTTTATTGTAATTTTGTTAACTATATAAATAAGACTGATGTTTCAATTACCAAAACCGATTCTCCGGATCCGGTTAATAACGGTGGAACTCTTACCTATACATTAACAGTAAATAATTTAACAACTGTTCCAGCAACAAATGTTATTGTTACCGATACTTTACCAAGTGGGTTTACTATAACTAGCGTTACACCCAGCGCAGGTACTTGTTCAGATATTGTTGGTCCAGATATTAAATGTGAGTTAGGAACTTTAGCTGGGAGTGCATCAGCAACAGTTACTATTGTTGGAACAGTTTCTACAGTCAGTACAACCATAACAAATAGTGCTACCGTTTCAACAGATACTCCTGAGACATCGACAAGCAATAATAGTGATTCTGAAGATACGACTGTTAATCAAAAAGGCCATATAATTGTTCAAAAAACCACTGTTCCAGCTGGTGATCCGACATTCTTTACTACTTATCTAACAAATACAAACGGAGCTCATCTTACCAATGGATCAGTTTCTGATTCTACTGATTACACTTTTAATGTTGATGCCGGTACCTATAAAATAGTTGAAGATGTACCAAGTGGCTGGGGGGTAACAAGCAATCCGTGTCTTAATGGCATTGCAGTAGGTGCCGGAGAAACTAAATATTGTGAAATAGTAAACAAGAAACTTCCAGTTCTTACTATCGAAAAAGTTTTAGTCGGTGATAATTCTCCTTATACAAATTTCAGTTTCAAAGTTGATGGTGTTAACCCGACTTCTTTTGAAAGTGATGGTAATAATAATATTTATGTTGTACCGGGTCAGAATTATACAATTACAGAAGTAGATCCAGGTAGTAATTATAGTGTTTCATATAGTTCTGGTTGTTCGGGTAATTTAACTTATTACGAAACCGCTACTTGTAGAATTACTAATACTAAACTCGGTTCTATTTCTGGAACTAAGTTTAATGAT
>CAZSNC010000003.1:39830-46852 GCA_964608405.1 uncultured Gammaproteobacteria bacterium
AACGCTGTAAAAGATTTCGGTGAGCCAGGAATATTAGGATGGCATATTAATCTATGGCAAAACAATTCTGGATATGCGGATATTTCCACTGATGCAAACGGAAATTATTCATTTATAAATCTCCCGTTAGGAACATATTTAGTCTGTGAATCATCGCTTAGTGGGTGGCAACAAACATATCCTGGAAACACATCTTGCCAATCAGGAAAAGGTTATGAGGTTGTTATCTCGGCAGGTGATCAAATTATAAATAAAGATTTTGGTAATTTTCAACTTGGTTCAATATCTGGGCAAAAATTTAATGATCTTGATAATGATGGTGCCAAAGACGCCGGTGAATCTGGACTTTCAGGCTGGACTATATGGTTGGATAAAAATAATAATAATGTGTTAGATGCTGGAGATCTTTCAACAACTACTGATTCAAACGGTAATTACACATTTAGCAATTTAACTGTTGGCACTTACTATGGAAATTCATATGGAGTAAAAGAAGTTCAACAAACTAATTGGACTCAAACCTACCCAGCGGGTGGTACTCAATATGTCACTGTTATTAGTGGAACCAATGCAACAGGGATAGATTTTGGTAATCACCGTGATACTGGCACTATTGAATTAAAGAAATCTTGGTCTGGCACTGGTGGTCAAACAACTCTTAAAATTGGAACAACTCCTGAAGGAAGTGAAATTGATTCTCAACAAACAGGAGTAAGCGGAACTGATCCTTTAACTACTGGCCAGAACACTGTTGTTACTGGTACTTACTATTTATCGGAAGAAACTGCAGGATTAACTAATTATGATTCATCTTTGGCTTGTACAGAAAACGGAATACCAACAACTCCTGGAGAGAATAACTCCATATCGGTTACTTCAAATCATGAAATCATTTGTACTTTCACTAACGCTCAGAAATTAGGGAGTCTGACGGTCACAAAAACAGTCAACTGGAATGGTGTAACCGCAAACGGTTCACAAACATTCAGCATCTGTATAAAAGGACCATCCTACCCAACAACTGCAGACTGTCAAACCATTACAGGAAGCACAGGAGGCAATCTTACATGGAACAACCTTATTCCTGGTGACTATACGGTAACTGAACCTACGGTAGGAAGCGAATGGAACGTTGTCATTGACCATTCCCCAGCGAGCGTACCGTTTGATGGTGGGAACGCTACTGCGCAAGTCACCAATACCCGTAAACATGGTAATTTAACTATAACGAAAGTAGTTAACTGGAGCGGAATAACAGAGAATACACAGAAAACGTTTGAAATTTGTATCGAAGGCCCATCATTTTCATCACCAAACTGTAATACTACTGACTCAAATGGCGGAGACCTAACATGGTCCGATCTTATTCCCGGAGACTACAATATCACTGAAACGGATCCCGGTAGCGAATGGAATACCGTTATTACCACATCTCCTGTTGCTGTCCCCGTCGATGGCAGCACAGGTACAGCAACGGTTACCAATACACTATTAACGGGAACAATCACTGTTGTTAAAAATATTCTTCCGAGCGATGATTCAGGAAAATTCAATCTCCTGATTAACGGGACTGTGTATAAAACCGATGCAGGGAACGGTGATTCTACCGGGGAGATAACGTTACCTACAGGGCAATATGAAATAAGTGAAACTGCAGGATTCGAAACTGATTTATCACTGTATGATCAACAATTTTCCGGAGACTGTCAAATGATAGAAGGTTGGTCTGGATACCAACTAATTCTTTCGACAGGAGGAAACAAGACCTGTACGATAACAAATACAAAAAAAGCAAGAATTATAACCAAAAAAGTTACAATTCCTTCTGGTTCGGATCAAAATTTTCATTTTGTTTCAAACTGGAATACAGATCCAGGTTTTTATCTAAAAGACGGCGAGTCTAACGATAGTGGTTGGAAATATTCTAATTCCTATTGGAATGTACGGGAAGATCCTGTACCGACAGGGTGGGATTCAGAAGTTAGTTGTGATAATGGAAGTCCAAATGATTCAATTTATTTAACCCCCGGGCAAACAGTAACATGTACATTTACGAATACTCAACTAGGCTCAATCAGCGGAAAAAAATTAGGGGATGCCGATGGAGATACAACTACGACCGGTGACAGGACAGTACTTTCTGGGTGGGTGATAGAACTCTGGAAATGGGTCTCAGATACATTCGTAAACACTGGACTCACAGACACGACGGATGTAAACGGAGCATTTTCTTTTGAAAATCTACCCCCGGGATTCTATCAGCTTCGTGAAGTTCTGAAGTCAGGTTGGACCAAACTATTCCCATCTACCGGTGGAATAGATGTGACACTCGATGCGGGAGAAACCGATGATGAAAATAATTTCGTAAACTATGAAAATGTTTCCATTACGGTGTGCAAACAGGAAGACAGGGACGGAAATATCGTAACCTCAGACGATAGGTCAAATGTTCAGGGTTGGTCAATGACTTTATACGATGACGGAAATATAGTCGGAACCGCACAAGTGACAGGAGCAAACGGTTGTTATACGTGGACTAACCTCGGACCGGGAAATTATAGTGTTTCTGAGGAAATGAAATCAGGATGGACTAATATAAATACTGTAACATCGAATGCAACATCTCACGGATTTGGGCAACTACAAAGCGGAAGCGGAGAACATTCCTGGACTTTCGTAAACACCAGACTTGGTAAAGTAATTGTTAAAAAAGCAATGGTTGGTGGAACCGATAGTTTTGATTTTACCGGCGATGTTTATGGAACAATCAGTGTAAATAACGGAACTCTCGAACTTGATAATGTTGTTCCGGGCAGTGACCCAACTTCGGAAGAATCAATAAAAACCGGTTGGAACTTAACAGATATCTCGTGTGAAGGCGGTAGAGCGATGGGACCAGGGTTCATTGACCTTGCCAACCGAAATGTTATATTCCGTGTCGAATCAGGAGAAACTGTTACTTGTACTTTTACAAATACAAAACTTCCAACTCTGACTGTGACTAAGGATTTGTATCCGGTCGGCCATGGAGCTTTTGACTTGATGATAGATGGCAAAGTGTATGCGACAAATGTTGGGGATGGTGGAACAACTGGTCCACAAATAATGAGTATTGGCAATCATCAAGTTAGTGAACAAGCGGGAAATCCTAGTACAAATATGTCTGACTATAACGTCTCGTTTGGAGGCGACTGCTCTGAAACCGGGGTTATCTCACTGGACGCTGGGGAAAATAAAACCTGCACGATTACGAACATAGCGTATGGAACAATAGGTATCACAAAAGTAGCGTCTCCTCAGAGCCCACAAGATTTTGGTTTCACGACATCGGGCAAAGGACTTTCCACATTTAGCTTAGATGATGACACTGATGGTACACTTTCAAATGTTCAATATTTTTATCATCTGACACCAGGTCAATATGGAATTACAGAAACAGAAGTTAATGGATGGAAATTAACCGGATTAACATGCAGTGAAAACGAAATACAAAACTCGACGGTCAATCTTACCTCCGCGACATCAAATATAGTTCTTGATCCCGGAGAATCTGTTTACTGTACGTTTACAAACACCCGTATCACTAAACCTCTTTATGTTAGTAAATTTGAAGATTTGAATGAAAATGAAGTTAGAGATTCGGGGGAAAACTATCTCAACGACTGGACCTTTGAGATTTATGATAATAACGCTTGTTCCGGTACACCGATTAGGACCGCAATTACAAATTCTTCAGCTTTCCCTGGTACAGCCATCTTTGATGACTTGTATTTGGGAGAAACATACTGGATTTATGAAGTTGAACAACCAGGATGGTTAATAACCACCGGTAATTGTCGTAGTTTCACTATACACGACGACAACCATTCCAATAATCAGGTTGATTTTGGTAATCTACCAAATGGTAAAATACATGGTTATAAGTGGAACGATGTTGATGATAGTGGGGGACCGGTATCTGGCTTTAATGAAGAATTATTGCCTGGTTGGACCATAAATCTCTACAGGTCTAATGGTGATGGAGGGTTCGAGTCAGATCCATATAAGACAATGGTAACCGATGATGGAAGTCACTTCGGGTGGTATTGGTTTGAAAATTTGCGTCCGGGACAGTATAAAATTTGTGAAGTTCAACAGAGTGGGTGGAGACAAACTTATCCATTAAATCAGAACGGCAACTGCCACGTTGTAAATCTTCCGACAAACACCTTGTGTGAATACCTAAGCGTAAATGCAATTGCTACATGTGACGAATACAATTTTGGAAATATTGAAGAAAAACCAAATCTTGTACTTTCCAAATTAAATAACTCCGGAACAAGTTCGAGCGCTGGATCCACTGTTTCTTACACTGTTACAGTGACAAATATTGGGAATGTACCTGTATATAATGTTACCGTATATGATGTCTTACCTGGAGGATTCACCTACCTAACGGGTACTACGAAGATCAACGGGATATCCGCTTCCGACCCGTCAATATCAGGAGGCAAGTTGTCGTGGAATGTTGGAACACTTGGTACTGTAGATGGCACAAAGGAAGTCGTTGTTGAATATCAAGCAAAGCTCGATTCTGAACTGAAAGAAGGAGTGTACACCAATGTTGCGGTGTGTACCGGGAATACCAGATCGGAAATATATACTGAATGTAATACGGATACATCGAATGTCGGAATCGGACAATCTGTTGATATTTCCGCCTCGATTAAGGGACAGGTACTTGGTATGACACTTCCGGCAACGGGAAGCGATACATGGATGCTCTATCTGCTTCTAACGACTTTATTTGCAGGCATTACGTTAAGAGTAGTATCATACACGCTTAAGAAGAAAAACTAATATGTTTAAAAAGCTTTTAAGTATATTATTGTCAGTTGCATTAACACTGTTTGTAGCCTCATCCGTTATGGCCTATACACCCGTTGTTTATATTGAAGATCTTCCTGAATATACCAATACAGACACGTTTAAGATTTCATTTTCGGCATTATCAAGTTCTGATGTTACGGCTAAGTTTTATGTAAGAAAAGATTCAGATAGCACTTGGAGAGAGTTTGGAGGGACTATTACGGGGGCATCAGGTCAGGTTCAGGTTGGAGGATCTCAAATTTATGATGGTGATGGCCTGTATAGGTTTAAAGTTGAGATATCAGGCGCTTCAGCCGAAACGGATACGAGAATTGACAGATCCGGTCCTTCACCGGTATCAAACTACTGGAAAGAAAAAGTGGCAGGTGGTTTTTATAGAATTCACTGGACCACACCTGGAGACTCAGATTTTAGCCGTGTTTTTGTATACCGCTCCGACAAACCGGAATTTGACGCTAACGGAACTACAAAAGTCTATGAACTCGGTGGTCCTACAGGCAAAGATATGACATGGGATAATGTCGGACTTGATTCGACTAAAGAGTATTATTATGCGATTAGGGCTGTTGACAAAGCAGGAAACGCATCGTCGGTAGTAGCTGATAATTATTCCGTCACCTATGTTACACCAGCACCCACAAGCGGTGTAACACAACTTCCGAAGGAAGAAGTAAAAGAAGAGGAGAAAGGTGATGTTTTAGGGAAAGATACAGGCGAATCCAACGAACCAACCCCAGTACCTGAGGAGAATGTTTTTCAAAAAGTTGGAAGATTTGCAAAGGAAAGAACAAAAATTACGGTTGGAATTGCCTTTGTTGTTCTTGTAGTTATATATCTTCTTTATAGAAAATTCTTCAAGCGGGAAAATAAAGAGAAATAAAAATCATGACTTCAATTAAGGAGTTACAAGTTGCCCCCGTGCCGTCGTTTAAAAAAGATGCATGCTATAAATGTGGTATCTGTGTCAATTTACCCAACGGGGGCAGAAGGAGAATAAGTCCTTCTGGTCAAGTTGAGGTATATACACAGCCAATAGCGGAATGCCTTGTCAAGAATGGTGCGAAAGCTATTTCAATAATCGAAGCCGAGAGCTTACTTGGTAAGTCAGAAAAACGATTAAGCTAATTATATTATTCCTTATCCTATATAAATAGTATACAGGGCACCAATAAGTTTGACATTATATCCTATATATATTATAATACCCCTACAAATAAGACTTTTTATTTGTTCTGCCGCAAAAAGTCAAATTATGTTAAAAAAATTATTAGTGATATTAAGCCAGTTTGTGCTTTTGTTTACTTTGGTTTCATCGGTTAACGCAGCCGACGTTCCAAGCTTTCCATCATGCAGCAATCCTCAAGGTATTCTTAAAGTTTCATATTCAAGCGGAACTCACTATATTGTTGGAGGATCAGGAGTATCAGGATCTGACGCAGTTTATTATACTGCCGACAATGCCCTGATTCAGTGTTTTTGTGCTGACAATGGCAGCGGAATCCAAACAAATTGGTGGAGAATTGCAGATTCTTTGTCTCAGGGAACAATAGACCAGTTAATCAAGCTGGGTTGGTTTTATATTCCTTCAGGTGCTGATTGGGGACTTGATAATGTAGCCTACCTTGCAACTAATCAGAATTATACCTGTAAATATAATCCTCCGAATCCACCCAATCCACCGGGTCCTCCGGTTTGTGATTCCAAGAGACCCAATACGCCGCAGATACTCTCTGTTGTCAGAAACGGTTCAAAAGCAACTATAACTTGGGGAAAAGTTGATCTGGCAACGCACTATACAATTGCCTACGGAACAAAAATTGGTGATTATCCCTATGGAGTACCCAATACGGGTAATGTGACCAGTTTCACTGTTGAAGCGCTCGATCCTTCAACAACCTATTATTTTATACTCTACGCTGTAAATAGCTGTATGCCTTCAGAGGCGTCCGGTCCGGCTCCCAAGGGAACGACAGTTTTAGGATTGGCAAGCACAGGAGATTCAGGTTTACTTTATACAGTATTTGGTGCATCTTTCCTATTAACTTCAGCAGGATTGGCTTTGAGGAAAAGAAGCTAACTTCTTCGTTATACTCCCAAGTTTAGTATTATAATTAATTGTGCGCAGGTTTTTTTCAAACACTTTCATTATTTCT
>CAZSNC010000004.1:0-34417 GCA_964608405.1 uncultured Gammaproteobacteria bacterium
AGAGGAGTGTTCTGAAAAAAATCAGCAACTTTTGCAAAAAATCTGTTTCTGCTCGTTAAGCGATGCAGTATCTGAATATTTTTGTCACTAATACCAATTGTTTCAGTTCTGACGTCTTCCGACAGTCCGCGTTTTAGTGCTTCGGTAACCCTAACATGGCCAAGTCCAGCCAAAGAAGTCGTAAAAAGAACCATCACATCTTCACTATGAAAAATGGATTGATTGCTTATTGCCATATATTCTAAGTTTATCTAAAGAATTTTAATCATGCAAAGAGATAACTAATATTTAAAAATGAAGTTTCTATAGTTCTAATTAAGTCTACTAATCTAACTCTGGTTAACTTTAAGGAAAAAACACAATAATTATATTTTTTCAATCGCTCCATCGGACTGTAATATGTGGGGTTTGTATACCTAAACGATATTATCGCATATTAAAGATTTTTGGATTTCCTCTTCTATGCCCAATTCAGTCAATTTATTTCGTAATGTTTTTCCCATAGCTACTATTATTAGGTCTGTCGTTACAATCCCCTGAAGCTTTCCGTCATCATCCCAAAGATTTTGAAATGCCTATTCTTTTGGGACGATGCCAATCTTTTTAAGTGCTTCGAATAAAAACTTTGCCGTAGATACACCGTCTTCCTAATGGTAACCTCTGTATTTTGCCTGCTTACTTCTGGTTTCTCCTACAAAAAGGAATTCTTTCATTTTCTATTTTAGGAATTATAATAACACAAAATAATATTTATCGTTTATAGTTCAAGCAACAGACACGTAAATATGTATATTTTCAAATATAAACAATAAAACCCATAGTATATTTGGTGTTTTTTTTGTTAATATAAGTGGATGGAAAAAGAATCCTGGATTTCAAAAATTTCAAAAGATTGCATCGAAATGGATGTAATATATCCATTTTTGGAACACATATCTGGTATTGGAATAGAATCCAGGCATATAAAGGGAAAAATATTAATTATTGGGCAAGGATTTGCTTGTCCTGAAAGGTCGCTAATTACAACACCAGAATCCCAATATAGGCAAATAAGGAGTGGAATAAATCCATATTTTTGTGATCCTGATTTTCCATCATCCCCAAATCTTCATATAAAGAATCCCTGTTTGAACACGATTATGTACAACGAAATACCTACACCTAAACCAGATTTTGTATATTATGAACCCTCATCTTGTTATGAATTCCTACCAAAGGTACCCAAAAATTATTTTGATTGTGTATTAATGTTTAGAGTGGTTGATTTAGGAAAACAATTAACCAATATGCAATTAATGAGACTTATTGCAAATTACTTGAAATCCGGTGGATATTTTATTGGATCTGGCGGGCAGTTTTCGAGTGATGTTAAAACAATGATATTTGACCCTTTAGCACAAGACAAAATTGTCAGATTAAATGATGATAGTGATGGATATCTATTTACCCAAAATATGGGATTTATCCTCAAGAAATAATTGATAGTTATTAATGGTAGTTAATGAAAATATTTGGATTTAGTCTGTGTAAACTTCATATACAAGAATATATATTTACATAAGTGATATATTTTTATATTATGTATATACATGGTTGATCAAAGAGTAACCGAAGTACCCACTTTTATTAAAGTTGATGTTCCAAAAGAAAGTTACATAATGCGATTTGGTGATTTGGGGGCTGATCCTATTTCAATAACATTAAATAACCCAAACGTTAATAATACAGAATGGGTACGCGATGAGCAAAGTGGTGTCAGGAAACCACCTAGCGGGAAAAAAACTCTTAATGTACACTTCAGTCAACAAATTCCGGAGGGTTCGATTGTGGATTTTGGTCCGGAAAATAGATATTTAATTGTGCCTGCGCCAAATAATGAAATATTAAAGCATTATCCCGGTATCTATGCTATTAAAATTCCGGAGAAGGGTCATGATGACGCTAATGGACAGTGGGTTGAGGGTTTTGATTCAGTATTAAATAGATATCAAAAGGAGGACAGGTTAAATATGATTTACTCTATGGAAAAAGGTAATATTCCACTAACTGATGCAACAATAGAACGACTTAATAATTAGTGAGGTAAGTTAATATCCCCACAAGAATCAGGTTTGCAAATGTAAATATAAGTGATGGCAGTATTGTTTTTAGTTCTTTGAGGTAAATTAAATTCATGCTTTACGTTTGTTTCTCTGCCAAAGCGCAAACATGGAAACAACCCAGATTCGCTCTTGTGGTTCACTCCAACTTCCGTCAGATCCTTCAATGAAATAGCGGTATTTTCCGTTTTCGCCGACTCTTTTAATCTTTGTCTTTCGTCCTCCCCGATCGATACCATTGACTGTTTCTGCTCCTCTTACAAATCGTCTTCTTAACGATTGTGATGCCCTCTCATAAGCGTTCGGGTCCTCAAGTAATACTTTTGTGATTTTATCCAAATCGTCGCAATGTGTAACGTCTAAAGCGTTGATATAACTCGATGTCTGTGGAAATGTATCGATCATGTTATTTTCTATCGATATTGTACCACACGGGGTGAAATAAAAATATTGAAGGCGAGTCTTCCAATAAAAACCTCTGAAAATCAAAATAAATTTCTTTTCTTTTTTCTTTGTCCAATTCTACTCTTCCATCCTCAAGAAGCTTGTCTATTCTCACATTTTTATACTTTGTGATGTTTGTTTGTGATTGGGTTGAATGCCACAGTGAATATTGATCGGGGTCTTTGGGTATTTCGAATATTGTAACAAACGCCTGATAATCGGATGGAATAACCGATGATGTTAACACATTTGTTTTAATACCGACATCATTCCACATTTTAGAAACACCATCTGCAATATCAAGAAGATTCGGCGTTGAAATTAAATTTATTGAATAATCTTGTGGAATTTCAGCTTTGGACTCACTGATTAGTTGTTTTGCTTTAACAGGGTCAAAGTTGTAGGTTTTTACCTGCGGATTGAAATAAAAAGATTTAGGATTGATCGGTCCTATTGCCCGTTTTTCATAGCCGCTTTTGTCTATTGCGTAGTTTAAAGCAAGCCTTAGGTTTTTATCTGACAATATCGGATCCTGCGTATTGAAAAATATTACAACAACCCTGTCTGATTGTATGTTTTTTTCGATATTGACATTGTTCCAATCTGAAAACGGTTTTGGAGAAGAGATATTTTTAATCATATCAACCTCACCAATTTTAAAAGCAAATTTTGTCTGTTCTTCTGTCGGATAGAATTTAATATCTTGTCTTTCGTTTTTATTGCTTAATATCAGTTTCTGAATATATTCACCCTTTATTGAAAGTTTATTGACTTTCCACTCCCCTGTTCCAAGAAGGCCTTTCTTAAAAACTGGTTTTTCCAAAAGAGCAATAAATGGAACGTAAGGTTCATTAAGAGTAAATATAATTTTATTGTTTTGTTTTTGTATATCGACATCAGAAAAATTATAATTTATTTCATTAATCTTAAGCGGTTTTTTATCCTGCCAGAATATATTGTCTTGGAGTTCAAATATCCATTTTTTTCCACCCTCTTCGATACTCCAGTATTTTGCCAAAGATGGATTGATATTTGAAGTTGAATCGATGGATACCAACCCGTCTCCGATAAGTGTTGATATTTCAAGTGGAAGAGTATCTATGTTATACCGTCCCGTATATCCGACTCTTATCGCTTTGGTAAATTTTATGTTTGGGAGTATGAATGACAAAAACAAGAATACTAAAGCTCCAAGAATTACACTTGAAAGAATTACAATCCTAAAACGTTTTAAAAATGCGAGTGTAAGTTTTATATAGAATCTCATGTGGCAATAGATAAGTTAATACGGTAAAAGATCTATAGTACAATATTAACGAAAGACAGGAGTACAAACAGTCCTGTTAAGACGAAAGTCATTTTAAAAATGACTTTTTCCAGTCCCCTTCTCGTAAATGAAGAACTTCCACCCCAGACGCGTCCAAAGCCGGTTCCTTTGTTTTGTACAAGGATAAAAAGAATAAGCACAACCGAGACAAACATTTGCATGTAAATTAAAAAGCTATCCATAACTTTATTATTATATACCAGATAAAACCTATTTTATTAACCAGTAAATAAATGATGACAGAAGGGAGAGAATAAAAGAAAAACCTATATAAGCTAATATTCCGCCAAATTCCAGTTTCGGGATATCTATCCAGCGCGATGTTATGCCGGGAAAGTGAAAATAGAGAATATTAAATGCAGGTACGATAAGCGATGTAATGTACAGAACAATCGATGATGCAACCCATCTGAAAAGTCCGAATGTGATTAAATTTAAAGGTAAAAGCAAAATGTTGATTACAGGCTTTGCAAAAAGAGATACGACAGTAATTGCGGCTCCTGCCGCGATAAGTGTGTAAAAGCCGTTTCCTAATTGAATCCCTCCCGCAACTTTAGTTATCAAATATAAACAAAAAGTATCGATAATAAAATGCCTTAATATTCTTTTCATGAATATCTACTTCTTAATCATTTTATCAGGTTTGATCAAATACTTGTTAACTAACATATGATGATATCTTTGGGCAAATCTATGAGCTTCGTTACGGATTCTTTGTATTAATTTTAATGTCTCATCTTTGGGAGCAACTGATACAAATCCTCCGTCGGGTAGGGGAATAATTAATCTCTCGTATCGTTTTGCCATTCCGACGACGGGAATATTAACCGAATCAAAGACATTTTTAAAAGCACCAATCTGGCCTTTTCCTCCATCAACGATTATCAAATCAGAAGTTCCCCAGTCTTTCATATGCATAATTCTTCTTTTTGCGATTTCCGTAAGCGATTTGGTATCGTTGTTTTCGGATTTGGATAAGCGGAAATGTCGATAATATTTTTTTTCAGGGGATGAATTTATAAAAGTTACCATTGAACCTGCGGAATGACTGCCCTGAAGATGTGAGATGTCGTAGCACTCGATCCTTTTAATCGATATATTTTTCTTTAAATAGATGTTTATGATCTTCTCCAAACCCTCAATACCCTTTTTTTTAAGTATGTTTATGTAATAAGGATCGTCTGAATACAACTCGGTTCTGTCCGATGGTGCAAGCATGATCTCAAGGTGCCGTAATCTATCCTTAAATAATTGAGCGTTTTCAAAATCCTCGAGTTTCGAATAATGTAACATATTATCAATAAACGTCTTTCTTAAGGCACCAAAATGACCACGGAAAAAACGTTTTAAATATTTTATGTTTGATTTGTATTGGGAAATTAGCTTTGCTTTTTTAATAGGATCGGTTTCCATATCGATTATTGAAGGACATGGACTACAAAGTCCAAGCTGTGAATAAAAGCACGGCCTTTTTGTCGGTAAATGTGTGGAATATGGACAGATATTTCTTAAATATTTGAGGGTTTGGTAAATTGATTGTGAATCGATAAATGGTCCGAATGAATATTTAAAGCTTTTATTTAGCTGTCTTAGTCTTGTTGTAACCAGTCTTGGGTATTTGTCGTTTGTAATACAAACATAAAGACTGCTTTTATCGTCTTTGAGGTCGATATTGTAATAAGGCATATGTTTTCTAACAAGTTTTGCCTCAAGAAGTAGTGCTTCAACTTCGCTTTCTACCCTGATGTAGGAAAGAGATTTAACATTACTGACTAATTTATCGGTTTTTCCGAATATGTTATTTGACAGATATGTCCTAAGTCGTCCTCTGAGCGATTTTGATTTTCCTATATAAATAATGTTGTTTTTTGAATCATAAAATATGTAAACACCCGGTTCTTCAGGAATTAATTTGAGTGTGCTTTTTCGAAAGGGATAATTTGCGGGACTATTTTGCATTTCTTTTGTGTTTGACTAATATTCTGATAAATAAAATAATTACAAATAAAAATATTACAATTAATTGTGAAAATAAATCTGTATATTTCGGGCCTTTAAAAACGAAGCTTTTGTCATTGATAAGAACAGTAAGTGATGAAGGGGTTTTTATGGCAAGGGGTGAAAAATTCGATTTTAAGTGTTTCGTAACCGTTGAGTGCGGAGGTATGATCTTTACATTGTCTTCATAAATCAAATTGTTGTTAAAATAATATTTAATATTTTTAGCATATAGAGCAAAGTTGTTGGTATTTTTAATAGAAATGACATTTTCCCGTTTAATTAGGTATAAGCCGCCGGTCATGTTACTAACTTCTGGTGTGACCTCCTGAGAATTTGAAAGAGTTCCAAAATTTATATATATGTCCTTTTCGTTAGTATCCGAATTATAAAATCCTGCAGGTAAGGGATTGCTGTCACTAAGACCGTGAATAGTAAATGCAAAGTGTCTAAGGTCAAACTTTGTAAAGTAATCTGATTTGGAAGTTGCTCCCCACGTGGGATCAACCGATACCCAGATTTTACTAGAAGAATCCCAGTACTCTACCCATGAATGTAAAACATCGTTGAAGAATGATAACGGTTTAAGACTTGGATTATCAGTATAGGCATATCCGATTACCTCTCTTGCAGGAATTCCTTTAGCACGTAGGATGGCAATCAGAAGATCGGTATATTCACGGCATGAGGAATTGTTTTTATTGACAAGCGCTTTAGCTGCTCCTAAACGATCGGTTCTGCTTAAAGAATAGTCGTAAGAAAGATTTTCTACAACATATTTGTAAATACTTTCGGGATCGCTAAGTGATTTTGATAAATTTAATATGGCATCGTCATTGGACTGCCAGAAATTTGTGGGTTTAATGTTTTCATAAAGGTTCTGAATCGGTGGGGTGAGATATTTTCTTGGGTTTGCAAACAGCTGCACATTGCCCGATGTTTTAATGTCAAGATCTGATTTCGGCGCTACAAGATATTTAGCAAGCCAGTTGCCGTCATTGTCGACATCGATATTAAGAGGTTTGGGATCGAGTGTGTTGTAGTACATTCTTTGATAGGAGGTATCCGGGGGAATAGAAATTGTTTTTTTTTCGGAGAATGATCCCGTATTTTTTAAATGAAAGTTTATTATAAAATCAAATATTTGATATTCTCCGAAACCGATGACAATTCTTGAATTTTGTAGTTCTTCTTTATTGAAGACATATTGAATATTATTATTTTCCAGCATTTGTTTTTCTGAATAGTTTGGAGAGATGTATGCTTCTTCCCCATAGGTTTGTGGAATTATTAGAACAGTCTTAAAGTTTTTATATAGAAGTAGATCTTCATTTTTAGGTATGGAAAGTTCCCAAACATCGCCGGTTTTTGAAGCCAGGTTTTTAATCTCATATTGTATGGAGAATATCCTTTTGCTTCCCTTTCCCAATACTTTATCGTCAAAATTTATTTTTACATTTATTGAAACATCATCTGATTCAACGATCGGAATGAGTGTGCTTTCACCGTAAACGACGGAGATATTTTCGACTGCGGTATTTTTTATCGTATATTCGAATGACGGGAGGTACTTCTCGGTGTAATTGTTTTCAATCTCGAAAGAGTCTTTTATAAAACAGTTTCCTTCATCGCTAAATATATAAGTACTTTCAAGACTGACATCAAAATAGTTTTGAGCCTTTGATATCTTAAAAGACAAAGTAAAAATAAGAAGAAATAATAGAAATATTGAAGTTACCGTTTTTTTAATCATCTGATTAATATTTTAAAGAAATTCACCCGTATATGACTCTTTGGTATTTTTTATTTTATCAGGTGTACCCTGGGCAACAATATAACCACCTTTTTCACCTCCTTCGGGACCCATGTCAATTATCCAGTCGGCGTTTTTAATAACATCGATATTATGTTCGATAATAAATACGCTATTGCCCTTTTTTACAAGAAGCTTAAGAACATAAAGAAGTTTTTCAATATCGGCAAAATGCAAACCAGTTGTCGGTTCGTCTAAAATATAAACTGTTTTCCCGGTATCTTTTCTGCAAAGTTCAGCTGCCAGTTTTACCCTTTGCGATTCCCCGCCCGAAAGAGTAGTTGCGCTTTGTCCGAGCTCCATATATCCAAGTCCAACCGATTGTAAAGTTTCAAGTTTCGTAAGTATTTTTGGATTGTTATGGAAAAAATCAACCGCTTCGCTTATGCTTAACCGAAGTATGTCGTAGATGCTTTTTCCCCTTAATGTCACATCAAGAGTTTGCGAATTATATCTTTTTCCCTGACATACCTCACAAGTTACCCAAATATCACTCATAAACTGCATTTCTATTTTAATTTGTCCTTGCCCCTCGCAAGCTTCACAGCGACCGCCTTTGACATTGAAAGAAAACCTTCCCTTATTAAATCCGTTTTCTTTTGCTGCTCTTGTTGTTGCATACTCATCTCTGATATCGTCGAATAATTTGGTGTACGTTGCCGGATTGCTTCTTGGAGTTTTACCGATCGGCGACTGATCTATAAGAATTACTTTGTCAACGTTTTGGATACCTTGAATATCTTTATATATTGCCGAATGATCCTTTGAGTAATTATTTATCTCGCTTTGAAGTGCTGGGTATAACGTCTCTACAAGGAGAGTGGATTTTCCGCTTCCGGATACTCCGGTTATCACAACAAATTTGTTGAGAGGTAAAGTTACATCAATATTTTTAAGATTGTATAAGTTTAATCCGAAGAGCTTAATAGAATCCGAATTGTTTTCCTGCAAGAAAGATTGTGTTGTTACATTAGTGTTTAAATTAATTTGGATTTTTCTTTCTCCGGATAAATACTTTCCCGTAATTGAATCCTTGTTTTTTTTAAGGCTCTGATAATTACCGTGTGCAACAACTTGCCCCCCTTCTTTTCCGGCTCCGGGACCAAAATCAAATATGTAATCCGCTTCGCGCATCATAGTTTCATCGTGCTCCACAACGATAACAGAGTTACCGAGATCGCGAAGTTTTTTAAGAGTATTAATCAATTTTTGATTGTCTTTCTGGTGAAGTCCGATTGTCGGTTCATCCAAAACATAAAGTACTCCTGTTAACCCAGAACCAATTTGGCTTGCGAGTCTGATTCGCTGAGCTTCGCCCCCAGAGAGCGTTCCGGAAGGACGTGAGAGCGTCAGATAGTTTAGTCCGACCGATATTAAAAATTCCAGTCTTTTTTCTATTTCGTTTAGAATTAATTTAGCAATCTCTCTTTCTTTAGAAGTTAATATTTCATTATGCTCACTTAGTCTTTTCACTATTTCATATATTTTATTAACAGGAAGATCGGTGAGGCCTGATATCGAATATCCGTCAACGCTTACAGACAAGGACTCTTTCTTTAAACGGGCGCCTCCACAATCAGGGCAGACAATACTTTCCATATATCTTTCAATCTCACTTCTTACCCAATCCGAATCTGTTTCTCGATGTCTTTTATCCAATTCATTTGTTATACCGATAAATTTTTCATAAATATGTGTCTCTTCACCGAAACGGTTTTTTCCGTATACTTTATATTCTCTGTCTCCCGTACCGTTTAGAATAATGTTGATTGTCTCACTCGATAGATTTTTAATCGGAGTTGCTATATCAATTGAATTTTGTTTTGCCATTTCTAAAAATATTCTTGAATACCAAGTATTGTTTTCAAACATATTGGAAAACGGAAGAATACCACCCTCAAGGATGCTTAATTCTTTGGAGAATATTAAACTCTCTTCAATTTTAAGTATTTTTCCGATACCGTTGCATGTGCCGCATGCTCCTTGAGGAGCATTAAAGGAAAAAGAACGTGGCTCTATTTCGGGAATCTGAATATTGTCCTTTGGACAGGCAAATTTTTCCGAAAATATATGATCTTCAAATACCTTTGGGTTTTTGGGGATATCAAAACTGGGATCTAATATTTCCGAGATGGTTGCAAGCCCATCGGAAAGTTTTAACGATTGACTGATTGAATCAGTTAAGCGGTACTTTAGATTATTGAAAAACAGTTTATCTTTCAGATTTTTCTTTTCTACACTTAACTTATCGACAACAGCATCAATATTGTGACGATTATTTTTGAGTAAAAAGAACTCCTCGTCTGTGTCTTTGATATAACCATCAACCCTTGCTTGTGAGTATCCTTTAGACTTTAAATTGTCGAAAAGGGTCGAAAATTCTCCCTTTTTGTCTACAACTATCGGAGAAAGTATGAATAACTTAATTATATTTTTTTGACTTAACAAATCAGATATAAGATTTAAAGATGACGTTACTATCTCATCAACCGATTGCTTTTTTATTTCACTTCCGCAAACCGGACAGTGCGGGTGGCCAACCCGTGCATAGAGAAGTCGCAGATAATCGTATATTTCAGTAACTGTTCCAACAGTCGAACGGGGGTTTCTCGATGTTGTTTTTTGGTCGATCGATATTGCTGGAGACAAGCCTTCAATAAGATCAACATCGGGTTTTTCCAAAAGTCCTAAAAACTGCCGGGCATATGTGGAGAGACTCTCAACATATCTTCTTTGGCCTTCCGCGTATATTGTGTCGAAAGCCATTGAGCTTTTTCCACTTCCTGATACCCCAGTAAAAACAACCAATTTGTTTTTTGGAATATCCATATTTACGTTTTTTAAATTATGCTGTCTTGCACCTCTGACTTTAATGTATTGGTTGTCCATAATATAAATGCTTTACACGCCAACTGCCCGCCGGTTTTATCCGGTGGTAATGGTAATTATATCACGCAGTAATAAGGGTAATTACCCACTTAAATTTCTAATTTTGTCTCTTATTTTACTGGCAAGTTCAAAGTTTAGGTCCGATGCTGCAATTTTCATTTCCCCTTTAAGTATAATTATAAGTTTTCTTTTATCGAGGGGTGTCAGGCTTTCGTCTTCGATGTCGGTTAGTGCTTCAAAGACTTTGTTATTGCTTTGAAAGATTGAATTATATTCGGATTCTCTTTCGGATTCGATAATTTTTTCGCGGATAGGTTTTACAATAGATCTTGGGGTAATATTGTGTTTTTTATTGTATTTGATTTGGAGTTTTCTTCTTCTTTTAACTTCAGAAATCGCATTTTTAATCGAATTGGTAATTTTGTCTGCATATAATATTACTCTACCTTCAACGTGTCTTGCAGCTCTTCCCATTGTTTGAATAAGCGACACTTCACTTCGTAAAAATCCTTCCTTGTCTGCATCCAATATTGCTACAAGCGATACTTCAGGAAGATCCAATCCTTCACGAAGAAGATTTACTCCGATCAAACAATCGTATTTGCCTTTTCTCAAATCATCAAGGATATCTGTTCGTTCGAGTGTGTCTACGTCTGAGTGCAGGTATTGAACAAGAAGCCCTTTATCTTTTAAATAAGAAGAAAGGTCCTCGGCGGTTTTTTTAGTTAGGGTTGTAACCAATGTTCTTCTTTTTGCTTGGCTTTCCTTTATTATTTCGTTAATGACGTCAGACACCTGATTTTCAACGGGTCTGATTTCAACGGTTGGATCGGGAATTCCCGTAGGTCTTACCAATTGTTCAACAACTCCATTATGCGAATTTACAATACGACCTACATTTGCGGAACTTTCCTTTGCCATTGAAAGTTCCCACTGCGCTGGTGTTGCCGAAGTGGCTATAAAATTCGGAATCTTTCTTAAAAATTCCTCGAATTTTAGTGGACGATTATCAAGGGCTGAAGGAAGGCGAAATCCGTAATCTATAAGGGTTTGTTTTCTTGATAAATCTCCGTTATACATACCCCGTATTTGCGGGAATGTCATATGCGATTCGTCAACAAACAACAACCAGTCGTTATTAAATGGATAATTGTAATATTCGAGTAATGAATAAGGTGCTTGTCCTTCACTTCGTCCATCGAAATATCGTGAATAATTTTCTATACCTTTTACATAGCCGAGTTCTTTTATCATATTAAGATCATAGGTGACTTTTTGTTTTAATCTATGAGCCTCAAGTATTTTTCCCTGTGAACTTAGTTCATCAAAACGTATTTTCATATCTTTTTCAATTTCTGTAAGTTTGTCTTTTTGCCTGACCGGATCAGTTATAAAGTGTTTTGCGGGGAAAATGGTAAAAGTGGATGATATATACGCGTTATTTTTATTTATTACTGACCCGCTTAATGGATCGATTTCTAAAATATCTTCTATATACTTATCACCCTGTACTATTCGTAAACCAATATCCTGGTAGGCAGGATATACATCAATGACATTACCGCGGACACGAAACGTTCCACGATAAAATCCGAATTCTCCCCTTTCATATTGAAGATTGATAAGTCTTTTGATAATCTGTTCCCTTTCGACCTTCATACCCTTAACGATCTCAAAGGCAAATCCACCATATTCTACCGGAGACCCGAGGTTATAAATGCAAGATACCGATGAAACAACGATAGTATCTTTCCTTGTTAATAAATTAGTTGTAGCGGAAAGTCTTAATTTATCTATAAGGTCATTTATTTGAGCGTCTTTTTCGATGTATGTATCGGTTGAGGGTATATATGCTTCAGGTTGGTAATAATCGTAATATGAGACAAAGTAAGAAACAGCATTGTTTGGAAAATAGTCACGGAATTCCTGGTACAGTTGACCAGCGAGAGTTTTGTTATGGGATATAATAAGAGCGGGTTTTTGAAGTTTTTCGATGATATTGGCAATAGTAAAAGTCTTTCCGGATCCGGTTACTCCCAATAACACCTGATGTTTTACATCTTTTTCGACACCATTGCATAGGGCATCTATAGCCTTTTGTTGATCTTCGATCGGTTTATAACTTGAATGCAGTTTAAACGGTTTCATAATATAGTTACTTATATTGTGATGAGTATCAGTATAGCATAATATCCTCTTGACATCTTCGGGTATTGTTAGTATATATTAAATAATCAACACAATGGCACTTATTATCTACAGAAGACAAAGACAAATATTGGACTTCATTAAACAACATATCCAAATATCCGGTTCTGCTCCAACACTTCGGGAAATTGCAGACTCACTTGGTGTATCTTCATTAGCAACCATACACGAACATTTAACAACACTTGAAGAAAAGGGTTTAATTAAACGAAAATCAGGTAAAAATCGCTCAATAAGACTTGTCGAGGAAAGTGAAAATACAGTTACGGAAGGTATAGAGGTACCAATACTTGGATATATTGCCGCAGGTGCGCCGATCGAACCTTATACCGACCCTTCTGCTGCTATGTCAATTCCACCTTCTATGGCATCAGCTAAAAAAAGAACGTATTTACTTCAAGTTAAAGGCGAATCGATGATCGAAGAACAAATAAGAGACGGTGATTATGTTGTAGTCGAGCAGGTTGAATCGGCCAACAACGGTGATATTGTTGTTGCACTTCTCGATAACGGAATGGCCACTCTCAAGAGATTTTTTAAAGAGACAACACGTGTAAGACTCGAACCTGCCAATTCTACAATGAGCCCAATATTTGTAAGAAATGTAAGAATTCAGGGAAGGGTTGTCGGATTAATCAGAAAGTATTTAAGAAATTAATTTTTTCTTTTCTCTTTTAGCTTTAATATATTCGATAACCATCGGTATTACAGATACAAGAATAATAAATAGTACCGCATACTCAAAATTCTTTTTGATAAAGGGAATATTTCCGAAGAAATAGCCCAAGAAAAGAAATATTGTTATCCATAAAAAACCTCCGACAACATTGTATGTAAGGAATTTACGATAATTCATAATACCGACACCGGCGACAAAGGGCGCAAATGTTCTGACAATCGGAACAAATCTTGCCAAAATAATTGTTTTTCCACCGTGTTTTTCATAAAAAGCTTTTGTTTTTTCCAAATACTCCCTCTTTATAAAACGTGAGTCTTTTTCAAATATCTTCGGGCCAATTCTGTGACCTATCCAGTAATTGGCGGTATCGCCAAGTATCGCTGCAGAAAGAAAGATTACATACATAGGGATAAGGTGTAAAAAACCCATAGCGGAAAATGTTCCGACTGCAAAAACTATTGAATCCCCTGGCAAAAACGGTGTTACGACAAAACCTGTTTCCATAAAAATAACAAAGAAAAGTATTACATAACTAAATATTCCAAATTTGTCGATTATTAAACCCAGATATTTATCAAGGTGAATAAAGATATCAACAATATTTTTAAGAAGCATATTAATGAGGAGCAATCTCGCTTTCTATAGCTAATAAGCGGTTGTATTTAGCAAGACGTTCACCTCTACAAGGAGCGCCAAATTTGACATATTCGGATCCTACACCGGTTGCGAAATCTGCAATAAACCAATCGTTTGTTTCACCCGACCTATGGGAAACAATCGTTTTCCAGTTTGCAGACCTTGCTAGTTTTATGACATTTAATGTTTCCGATACTGTTCCTATCTGGTTGGGTTTAACAAGGAGTGTATCACATGCCTTTTCTTTAATAGCTTTCTCCACTCTTTCCGGATTTGTTGCTAATAAATCGTCCCCGACAATTAGCACCTGTCCTTGAAGTTCGTTGTATATTTTATTCCAGCTTTCCCACGCTTCTTCATGAAACATATCTTCCAAAATAGCAAGATGATACATCGAATTAATGTTTTTATAGTAATCCATTAAATCCGTATCCTTTAAAGCTGTCGATTTGTCTCTTATGGAATAAGTGCCGTTTTTATAAAAAACAGATGCGGCTACGTCAAGTCCAAGAAAAACATCAATCCCAAGCTGATAGGGAGTCTCTTTTATCGATTCAACGAGAATTTCAAGAGCGTCAGCATTGGTAAATAAGTTTGGTGCATAACCTCCTTCGTGCCCAACAGAGTGAATTGCACCTCTTCTTTTAAGATTCTCACCAATGGTCATATAAATTTCAGCCCCGATTCTTAATCCGTCGGAAAACTTTTTCGACGTTGCCGGAATAACATGGAATTCCTGAAAGTCCAAATTACCGGCTCCATGAAGACCCCCGTTAATCATGTTGAAAAGAGGAGTCGGAACGTGCAAATTTCTTGGCATTCCAACGGCTTTTGCCAGCTGATTTATATACATATATAAGGGCATATTTGCTGACATAGCAGCAGCTTTCGAACAAGCCATAGAGATTGCAAGAATAGCATTGGCTCCATATTTGGATTTGTTTTTTGTTCCATCTAATGCGATTAACTTCTTGTCTATTCCTACTTGATCCGAAACATCCATATTTAAAATGGCGGGTCCAAGAATAGTGTTTACATTACTAACTGCTTTTTGGACTCCTTTTCCATGAAATCTTTGAGGATCGTTGTCGCGAAGCTCGAGACATTCCGAGGTCCCTGTTGACGTTCCTGATGGAACTGACGAAACAGATATAAACCCATTGTCTGTCATACAAAAAGCCTCAACGGTTGGTATTCCACGAGAATCCAATATTTCCCTTGCCCAAACCTTACTTATTTTTGCCATATTCTTCTGCGTTATTTTATTCTACCACTTACCAGATCCTCCTCGGCTTGTTTTATTACACCTCTTACACGATCGACCGCATCAGGGTTTACAGACATACTTGTAACACCATATTTAACAAGTTTTCTTGCAAAATCATCATACGTTGACGGTGCCTGTCCACAAACGGATGATGTTACACCCGCTGCATTACAATGTTTAATCACACGCCTTAGCGACCACATAACGGCCGGTGAACGTTCGTCAAACTCGTTTGCAACATCAGCGTTGTCTCTGTCAGTACCTGTTACAAGCATTGTCAAATCATTGGAACCGATTGAAACTCCATCAATACCTATCTTAATAAACTCATCTATCATGATTACATTTATCGGAATCTCAACCATCATCCAAAACTTAAAGGTGGGATCTTCAAATAATCCCTCTGTTGCAACAAGTTTTCTCACACGTCTTAATTCCTCCGGTGATCTTACAAAAGGAATCATTAACCAAAGATTTTTATACTTTCTTCTCACTTCTTTGATCGCCTGTAGCTCAAGATTGAATACTTCTGGATGTGAAATATAACGATATGCTCCTCTGAAACCTAACATCGGATTGGCTTCAACCGGTTCCCACTTTTCACCACCCGGTAAACTTCTATATTCATTTGTTTTAAAGTCTGTTGCTCGATATACAACCGGCCGGGGTGAAAAAGCCTTGGCAAATAATTCAATACTATTTTCAAGTTTATTAACAAAATCCGCCTGTTTCTTCTGTTGAATTGCTTCTTTGGGATGGATGCCGATATTGGCAATCATAAACTCTGCACGAAGAAGGCCTACACCTTGCACATTTAACTTTGAAACTTCTTTTGCTCTTTCTGGTTCCGCCAAATTGACATATAGTTTTGTAGCGGTTTTAACCTCGGAATTTTTTGTCTCAAGCTTCTGAACTACCTTTTTACCGGAGGAGACTTTTCCTCCCAAGAGAACCAATCCCTTGCTTCCGTCTACAGTTACAATTTGATTTTCCTTTAGTGTTTTGGTTGCAGTTTTAGCACCAACTACACATGGAATTCCAAGCTCTCTGGAGACTATGGCGGCGTGTGAGGTCAAGCCCCCTTCGTCGGTTACAATAGCAACAGCCTTTTTCATTGCCGGAACATAATCGGGTGACGTCATTTTGGCCACCAAAACGTCTCCTGCCTTAACTTTGGAAATTTCCTTCGGGCTTTGGAGTATCTTAACATATCCGGTGCCAATACCTGGACTTGCCGATGCACCACTTAGAATTGGAGTGCTGGACTGGTTTTCATCCTTTGTTAACGATTCTTCCTCAATGCTTTTCTTTTTTACGTCTTCTATCGTTGTAACGGGTCTGGTTTGAACAATATAGAGCTTACCTTTTTCATACGCCCATTCTGAATCCTGGGGAAAATAATAATGTTTCTGTAACGCATCGGAAAGTCTTGCTAGTTTGATGATATCTTTATCACCAATTTTTTGTTTATCAATCAATCTTTTCGGGACTTCCTGCTCATATGTTTTTTCTCCTTTTCTTGAAAGCATAACTTTTTGGTCAGAAATCTCTTTGGAAAGAATAGAAAACGTTTCTTTCTGGACAGTATAAGTGTCAGGCACCACGGATCCTTGAACAATCATTTCACCAAGTCCCCATACCGATTCAATAATAATTTTATCTTTCTCGTTGTTTACAGGATTTATCGAAAACATAACTCCGGAGACTTCTGACTGCACCATCTTTTGGACGATTACAGATATCTTCACTTTATCGTGTGGAATTTTGTTTTGATCGCGGTAGAATATTGCCCTTGCGGTAAAAAGCGAAGCCCAACAATCTCTAACTGCCATTAAAAGATTATTTTGGCCTTTAATATTAAGGAAAGTTGCTTGTTGACCTGCAAAGGACATTCCTGGAAGATCTTCTGCCGTTGCCGACGATCGTACTGCAACAAGTGCAGAAGAGAAAGCACCGCCAAGTTTTTTGTAATATCTGACTATATCAACTGCAACATCATTCGGAATTTCACCTTCACCCACAATTTTTTGAATTTTTTTAGAGGCACTATTGAGCTGCTCTGGATCATTGACATCAACCTGTTTTAGGAAATCATTTATTGTATTAACAATGTTGTTGTGTTTTAAAAATGCATCGTATGCGATTGTTGTTACAGCAAAACCGTTTGGAACTGGGAAACCGGCTTTTGTCATCTCTCCGAGGTTGGCGCCTTTTCCCCCAACTAGAGCGAGGTCATCCTTATCAATTTCTTTGAAAAATAAATTATATTTATCGGCAGGCATAGTATCGTTATTAATCGTAACGGTTATTTATATTTTGGTCAACAATTAAATCAACCGTTTGTGAGTTCTTCAATTCTTGTTTTAAAGTAGTCTACCCATACAATTGGCGCGGGATCCTGTCCATATAATATTGACATATAGAAGTTTACTAATGCCCAATACTGTATCGTTTCAAATACTTGCGAAAAGTACGAATTAGATACCGGCTTGTAGAGGATGTTATTGATATTGTTTTTACTTATTACTTCCTGTGTAATTTCAAATCGTTTTTTAATCTCGGGTGAATAAAGGTCAGATGTAATAAGTACCGCATGGACGTTATTGCTATTAGTATTTGGGTTTTTGAGACCTTCCATTAAATGATGATTGATTTCGGGTATAGAAAAATCAAATGAAAGATTTTTTGCATTTTCGTTGAGTTGATTGTTGACAACATGTGTGGCTCCGATGAGGTGTTCAGATGAAAAATACAGGATAATTTTATCCTTTAGAGATTGGGCAAAAGATAAAGCCTGGGAATTCTCGTTTTTATTGATGTCATTGTTTTCAATAATAGCGTTCATCGTTTTTACAGCTTCCTCAACCTCGGATAGATTTATATCCAAAATACCGGCTTTGGCTGCCAAAACCAGCTGTCCTACCACTGAATAGCCAATAGCCATTCGTGGTTGGTTTGAGGGGTTGTGGGTTGGTGTAATCAGGTAGTGGGGAGTATTGTTTGATTTTGAAATCTCAATCAGTTCTCCACCCGCTCCGATCGAGATTATCTTTGCTCTTTTATCGAGAGCTTCTTTAAAATTTTGCACTGTTTCCTCTGTGTTTCCGGAATAACTTGAAGTAATAACAAGGGTCTTTTCGTTTACAAACGTGGGAATCTCATAACCGTTGATTCGTGTCAATGGTACTTTGAGGCTGGAAAAATACAAGGATTCGATCACCCTGGCTCCAAGGCCGGACCCCCCCATACCGCACATAACAACATTATCTATATTTTTGTAGTCCTCTGGGATATTAACCTTATTTGCATCTTCCCATGCATGCAGGCACTGTTGGGGAAGGTTTAAGACAGATCCATAAACATTTTGCTTATCCAACTGACTTATTTTATCTTTCAAGTCCATAATTCAGCAATTGGGGTCATTTTACAAAATCAATATTCACACAAAGAGGATCGTCCCAAATCACTTCTTTATAACTATGTAATATTTCTTTAATATATCTTCTTCTTTCCTCAAAAACTTCTTTGGTTTTTGCCTCGAATTTCACAGTAATGTAGGGACCATTTTGGGAATATCTTATAACAAGCATTCCGTCATCAAAATCAGCTCTTACACCATCATCGCCGGGAATAACATTCTCATCTGTGATTTCTGCTCCGGCAAAATCATTTTTAAATTTTACAGACAGATTTTTTATTACCATTTTTTTCTTATCATCCGGACACCCAACTTTAATTTCGGGGGATGAAATAAATTGTGGAAAGGTTTCGTAAAGTTGACTGAGGGTAAGATTTTTTTCTGATAAATATTCTAGAACTCTTAATGTCGCATACGTACCGTCATCGTGTCCATAAGCATTATCATTAAAGAAGAAGTGTCCGGAAAGTTCACCACCAAAAACAGCACCTACTTCCGCGATCTTTGCTTTAATAAATGCATGACCAGTCTTCCAGATAATCGGTGTTCCTCCATTTTGTTTGATTACTTCCCTAACAACTTGTGAGCAGAGTGTGTTATAAACGATTTTCGAATTCGGGAATCTTTCAAGAATCTCTTGAGAGAAAATTGCAACGGCTACATCATTCCATAGTACATGACCTTTTTCGTCTACAAACCCTATTCTGTCTCCGTCTCCATCATAAGCAAGTCCAATATCGGCTTTGTTTTTCAATACTTCAACAGCCAAATTCTCCATTAGTTTTGCATCAGTTGGATCCGGAGTTCCTGCGGGAAAATGTCCATCCACTCCTGAATTTATTTCTATAACTTCACAGTTTAATCTACGTGCTATTTCAGGATTAAAAAGAGTAGTTGTTCCCTTATGGGTATCCATGACGATTCTATAAGGTTTTTTAAGCTCAACTCTTTTTAGTACGTCGTGGATATAATCCTCTTTGATATCAGCTTGAGTAACAGTTCCTTTCTTATCTGATTTATAAAATTCTTCTGTTTCAACCAATCTTTTAAGCTCCTGAACTTCATCGGGGCCTGTAGTTTGAGAAAAACCGATCGCAAGCTTGAATCCGTTATAATTCCACGGATTATGTGAAGCCGTTATCATACATCCACCATTAGTCTGAAAACGATACTGTCCATAATAAACCATCTGTGTCATCACAAGTCCAAGGTCGATAACATCAATTCCGCAAGAAACCACTCCTTGTATAAATGCTTTCTTATATTCTTCACCGCTAAGTCGGCAATCAATGCCGACAACAATTTGTTTAATTTTTCTTTTTCTTAAGAAAGTTCCATATGCCTTAGCTATTGCCTCAACAATTCCGAAGTTGAGATCTACATCGACCACACCCCTGATATCATAATTACGAAAGATAAATGGATTCACCTTCATGGTTAATTATTATTGTAACTTTCTGACAATAAAAAAATCAAGCTCGTCTTTGAGATTTACAGATGAAGTTTTTGTTTTGATATCAATTTTTGCCAGATCATCTATAACGGATTTAATTTTTACTTTGCCGAATTTATCGGCTTGCCTTTTTATGTTTTGGCTCCGCCACAGCGGGTACGGAAGAGGTTTGTCGGAATATAATACCAAAAACATATCTTTAAGTTGTCCGACAAGAATTGAAAAAACAAGCTCAACGGGATCCGTTTTTAATGACTCATGGAAAAAGAAAAGGCAATTTTTAATATTGTCGGGGTAAAAATTATCGATAAATTTCCATAAATATTTGGATAACTTAAATACTTCGTTTTTCTTGACATCGTTGAGTTTTTTTATAAAAGTGTCCGGAATTGTATTGTCGTGATATATCAGGATTTCTGTTTGGGTATCAATGTCTTTTAAATGTTGAATTGTCACGGCGTCTATTAAAGTGTATTTTCTTATTGTCACGAGCCTCTTACTTCCGAAGAGTGTGTTTGAACGAAGGATATTTTTAATGTCAGTGTTGGCATCATCAATCTCGACAATTTCCCATTTATTAGCCCGTGCTTTGTCGAGGTAGAGCTTCAATCTCTCGTATGATGCGATACTGTTATCTCCGTGTATCAGATATATATTCATAAAATAACTATCTTGTTTTTTCGCTTAGCCTGACTGATCTTATCAGATTATCTACTTTTTTATGGAAACTTCTTTTTCCGTATCTGATGTGTGGTAGCAAACTTCCTGAAAAATTCATTGGAATGTGAGCCAATTCGTGCAGGAGAACTTCGTCTTTCCGGCTATCCGGTAGGTTGTCGTATTTTTCTGAAATTACCTCGATAATGTAGTGGGGTTTTTCATTTAATGCCATTTGCCAAATTTTTGTTAACCCCCATATTCTGGCATATGCATGTGCTTTGGAATTGTGTGACCTGAATGAAGAAATATTCTCTATTTTATGCGGAAGGGATGACAATTTTAGAAGTTTATTCAGTTTTATTTTAACGTCGCCGGCTTTTTCCCACGCCACAGATTTATTGGGAGATTTGGGCCGCCTTTTACTTTTCTTATTCGACTTTATAAACCTCAGTGCCTTCCTTAACATCGTTTTCGACCATTAATCCTATCACATCTCCACTTGATGCAGAATCGATAGATTTATGTTCGACCTGAATAGAATCTACATTTTGGCTAAATAATTCTTCTCCTCCCCTGACAAACTTTATCTTATCTCCAACCTTAATATCCGAAGTAAGGTTTAAAATCGCAACCTTAATTTTATCGTAGTAGTGAGATACAGAACCGATTTTATTTCCGTCCACTTATAATCACCTCCTTTTAAAGTATTATAACAAACGAGAAGATTGGATTAAATTTTTACAGTTATGGCGCCAATATTTATGGCGTGACATAAAGCGATAGCGAGTGCGTCCGCAGAATTATCAAAATGTGTTTTTTGATGTTTCTTGCTTTTAATTTTAGGGCCTAATATTTTTCTGACGGCTTTTTGCATCATTTTTTTATCTGATCTTCCGTTACCCGATATCTGTTTTTTAATTGTTCCGGGTGCGTACTCAAATAGTTCAAGTTTGTTATTGTATGCACAAAGCATCATTACACCCTGTGCCTGTCCTACCGCAATCGCCGTTTTGGCATTTGTTGCAAAAAATATTTTCTCCATCGACATTGCATCGGGATTAAAGCTTTTTATAATATGAGACAATTTTTTATAAATGTCCGACAATCGTTTTCTTGAATTGTGGTTTTTGTCAGTTTCGATAAGGCCGTATTCCATTACAGAAAAACTTTTACCTTTAATTTCCAACAACCCGTATCCAGTGGTAGCTGTTCCGGGATCAATGCCTAAAATAATCATTTTCTGGGAGTTTCCTTTTTGAGAAGTTTGATTGAGGGAAATTTAAATTGTTTTTTTGAAAAATACAGAAGATATAGTATTTCGGGAATACCGAGAAGGTTTACGATAAGTATAAAGATAAACCAATATTTGCTGGAATTCTTGGCAGCTCTCCATAGTGAAAGGCCTTTTAAGGTTGCAGTATATGTGTAAAACAAAATGATAAATATTGGACTCTGCTGAAGGTTTGAAACAATTTTTGTAATCTCCATAATTATTAAAGATATCGATAAATTTCAGATGAGTTTACCTTTTCATCGATCCAGCTTTTGTAAGAAGCGGTCACTTTTTCCTGGTAAATTTGGTATCTTATATCCTCTTTTAACTGCTCGTATGTCTTGTCTTTCCCGTAAATATCCCTGTTTTCATCGTACCTTGCTTTTATTTCGTCATCAGAAACACTGGTACTGTCTTTGAGAAGCTGTTCCAGAATCTTTTGAATTTTTACGTTTTCAACAAGTTGGTCGTGTGTCATACCCTGGTAAGCGAGTATGTCCTCGAGTGTTGCTCCCTGTTGGGCAACGGAACTTCTGATAAGATCAAGTTCGTTTTGTATGTCACTATCAGTTACAGATATGTTGTTTTTCTTGGCTTCCTGGAAAATAATCTTTTTGGTAATCATGTCTTCAAGAACCGTACTTCCCTGACTCTTTTCCAATTCTTTGTAAAATTCAGACCTTGAAATTGTCTGTCCATTTACCTTGGCTACGTTTAATCTTTTATTTAAAAAGACAATTAGGAGGGTAAAAAGGATTAAAGCTCCTGAGAGGCTTAAAAAGATTAAAAACTTTTTAGTAGATAAAATATTTAAAAACATCTTATTGGAGGATTTGCTGATAGAGGTGTTTTTGTCGGTATTATTTGTATTTTTTGCCATACTAAAGATTTTATATCTTAACAAATATTTTCAACAAAATAAACAAGATGATCGCCAAATACAAAGAACTGCCAAGAGGAATATATATTTTATTCACGCCTTTTCTGGTGTAGATATCACCCGGCAGGACCAGCGGATTGCCCGGTCTTGAGGCAAGAAAGTACATGATCGCGATTGATATCCCCCAAATAATTAGGAACACTTTACCTGAAGATATTTTAGTAACAACGATATTGGTTTCCTCAATACCCATATCAGATTTAATAATATGATAATCTAAAGTTACATGGCAAGTGGTAATATTTCGGTATGAAGAAAATAATATTGGCTTTTATGTTTTTCGCTACATTTGTTTTTGTCTGGATTTACAAAGACTCAAGAGTTTCTAGAGAGACCGAAATACAGTTAGAAACTGAGGATGTAAAACCTGCGGAGAGTACTAAAGAAGAGATTGTAATCGACAAATATAAAATAATAATTAGAAACGTAAGTAATTACGGCGTCATTATTCTCCCCAACTTCAAAGAAAAAGGCACTTCCGATCTCATTAATGAAAAATATAATTGTGAATTATTAACAAACGGCGGTCTTTATGAAGAGAGCGGAAATCCTTTGGGGTTGTATATTCTTGACGGAGTTTACTTTGGGAAACTGAAAAACAGCAGTATTTACAATGGAATATTGGGGTTGGACAAAAATAGCAATTTTTTTGTTGATACAATTAACGACTTTGGAAAAGTAGAAGATTATAAATACTTAATGCAGTCCGGACCGCTTCTTATAGATGGGGGTATTAATAAAAACATTACCCTTCCACATTCACACGCAAGAAGGATAATCTTCGCAAAAGGTTTGTCAGGAGAGGATTATATTGTAGTTTTGTACGGACTTAATAATTACAACGACGGACCCGATTTTCAAGAAGTAAATGACATTTTAGAATCTCTTGAGCAAAAGAGCGGAATTGTATTGGAAAGTGCTTTAAATCTTGATGGCGGTAATGCGTCTGTTTTTATAGATAGGGATTTTTCAATTAAAGAGTCGTCAATGGTCGGTTCTTTTATCTGTTTTACATATGATGATGAATCTACTAACTAAAATCGGATAGAGGTTATTTTTAGAAGCACTTCTTTATTTCTTTTTCTTGTCCCTGGAGTAGATTTTGTCTATTTCTCTCTTGGAAGCTTTCCTGGTGTAGTAAAGCTTTGACTTTCTTGTGCCTTTAAGTCCTTCACGGGATACGACAATATCCTCCAAATAGGGATCATTTAATGGAAATATTCTTTCTATTCCGATTTGGTTAACACCGACTCTTCTGACGGTGAAGGATCTGTTTTCGCTGTTTCCACCAATTTTAATAATTGTTCCCAAGAACATCTGCCGTCTTTCTTTGCCTTGCTCCAAAACTTTGTGGACGACTTTCACTTTATCGCCGACACCGATTTTATTTTCGTTAAAAATTATAAAATTCGACATACACAGTTCTGTATTATAGTTTAAATAGGTGGATTATATCAAGAAGTTAAATCATCGCTACTTAATATCTGTGAAATGACCTTTGCATTATCTTCATTCCATAATATTTTGATTGGTATTATTTTTTTTGTTTTACTTTTCTCAAAATAGAGACATACTTTATCGTCTCCCGGAATTGTCAATAAATATGATTTTAATTTACGCAGTTTTTCGATATCCGTTGCTGCGGGAATGTTTATCAAAAGCTCGTTTACCGAAGTATCGGGAGTCTCGATTGTCTCCACTATCATGCTTATGTTCTCGTCTTTGTTGTTAATCTTTCCACCCACGACAACCGAGTTGTTTTCGAAAAGAACGCTTTTGTATTTTTCATAGGTAGACGGAAATACTACCAACTCCAAATTTCCGGTATCGTCCTCGATTTTTACAAAAGACATCTCTTTGCCGGAGCTTTTTGTAATAATTATCCTTACCTCAGTAATAACACAGGCAATTTTTATTGTATCTTTGTAAACCTCATATCTTTCAAGGTCTGATATTTTGTGTGTTGAGTACACGACAAGTTTTTCAATCATCTCGTGGACAGACTTTCCAGATAGCGAGAAACCCATAAGTTCTTTCTCGTGTGATACGATCTCGCTTTCGTCATATTCCATTCCTCCCATTAGGTCATAACTGTCGCGGATGCTGTCAACACTTTCTGAAAACAGGGTTTGTTGGTTTTTTGAATATTTTCCTCCGGAAACTTTACTTCTTATCTCATCGAGTTTTTCGAGTATTGCCTTTCTTTTCCCGAAAGATGACAAAGCGCCGACTTTTATCAGACTTTCCAGAACCTTTTTGTTTACTTTGCGATTGTCAACTCTTTTTAGGAAGTCGACTAAACTCTTAAAACCCGATTTTTCTCTTTCGGAAATTATGCTGTCGATGGCAGCTTCACCGACATTTTTTATTGCATTTAAACCAAATCTTATACCTTTTCCGTCGAGAGATTCTTCGCTTCCGACTATGGTAAATCCGACACTGCTTTCGTTAATGTCGGGAGGAAGTACTTTTATACCCATCCTTTTGCACTCATGGACAGCTTGGGAGATTTTGACCTTGTCACTGCTTTCGGCTGACAAAAGTGCGCACATAAACTCAACCGGATAATTGGCTTTCATATAGGCCGTTTGATATGCAACTATTCCATATGAAGCCGCGTGTGCTTTGTTAAACCCGTAAGATTGAAACGGCTCAAATAGTTTCCACAATTCAAGCGCAAACTTTTCTGTCTGTCCGTTCTGGACTACCCCTTTGATGAATTTTTCTTTTTGTGCAGCCATTTCTTCCGGAATTTTCTTTCCGACTGCCTTTCTGAATTTGTCGGCTTCTTCCCATGTATATCCAGCAAGTTCGATGGCGGAAAAAAGTAAGTCATCCTGGTAGACGATTAGTCCATATGAGGAGCCTAAATACTTTTCCATCCTCGGATCCAGGAACTTGACAAGTTTCGGGTTGGATTTCCTCCTTATGTACTCTGGGATTACAGCAATCGGCCCCGGACGGTACAGGGCAACCATAACCATTAGGTCTTCAACCCTTTCAGGCTTAAGATCGATCAGGTATTTTGTCATCCCGGAACTGCTTAACTGGAAAACACCCATTGTTTGTCCCTTTCCGAGCATCTCAAAAGTCTTTTTGTCGTCGAGGGGAATATTTTTCAGGTTAATATCCAAGCCCTTAGTTTTTTTGACGATATCGACGGACTCCCCTAAAATTGACAGGTTTCTGATTCCCAAAATATCAAACTTGATAAGTCCAACATCTTCTGCGGCGTGCATTTCATACTGGGTGATTATTTTATCCCCCGAAGGCTCCCTTTGAATTGGAGTGAAATCAGTTATCTCTGATGGAGAAATTACAAGTCCTGCGGCGTGAACGGAGACATGCCTAGCATTGGTTTCGATTTGCATCGCAAGATCTAAGATTCTTTTGGTATCGGGATCGTCATCATAAAACTTTTTAAGATCCTCGATTGTCCCCAATGCCCTGGCGATTGTTATCGGAAATCCCTGCTTCGGTGGAGGAATCAGTTTTGAGATTCTGTCACCTTTTGAATATTCGTATCCTAAAACCCTTGCTATATCTCTTACCGACTGTCTGGAAAGCATCCTTCCGAAAGTACAAAGCTGTGCGACTTTCTCACCACCGTATTTTTTAGAGATATACCCAATCAGGTCGTCTCTGCGGTTATCTGCAATATCCAAGTCGATATCAGGGGGAGAAGGTCTGTACGGATTTAAAAATCTTTCAAAAGGTAAATAATAATCGAGAGGGTTTACGGTAGTTATTCCGAGTAAGTATGAGACGAGAGATCCTGCAGCTGAACCTCTAGTATTCGTTATTATCCCGGTTGAGTCACACCATGAGACAAAATCCATAACGATTAAAAAGTAAGCCGAATAACCTTTGTTTCTGATGATCTCCAACTCATAATCGGCTCTTTTTCTCATGTCTTCGGTAGGCTTTTTAAACTTTTCTTTAAGCCTGATGTCAACCAGTTCTTTAAGATATGTGTCAGCGTCGGTGTCTTTCGGCAATTTAATTTTCGGAAAGAACCATTTTCCGAGTGTTGAAATATTAAGGTCGACCGACTCAGCGACTTTTACGGTGTTTGCTATAGCGTCCGGATAATCCTTGTATATCTCGATCATTTCTGAAGGGCTTTTGACATAAAAATCAGGGTGGTCTATAAAGCGCAGACGTTTTGTGTCGTTAACGGTTTTGCCTGTTGCTATGCAGACAGCCGCATCCTGCGCTGTTGCATCTTCTTTTTTAATGTAATGGGCGTCGTTTGTGGCAATTATAGGTATACCTAGGTCTCGGCTGAGTTTAATAAGTAGCGGATTAACCTTATCCTTAAACGCCTCCATTTCCAGAAGTTGGGTTTTTATTTCAGTATTAGCCGCATTTTTAATGGATTCGGAATAGTCACGAAGTTGCAGTTCCAGGTAAAAGTTGTCTTTGAAAAGATCCATATAATACTTAGCTGACTTTTTTCCTGATTCGTATGAGTCTTCAAATAGTTTTGACGGTATTTCCCCTTGCCCGCAGGCACTTGTACAAATAAGGCCCTTTGAATACTTTTCCAAAACCTCGTAATCAAACCTCGGCTTGTAGTAGTATCCTTCTAAATGTGAGATTGATGTGATTTTCATCAGGTTTTTGTAGCCTTCCTCGTTTTTGGCAAGTAGTACAATGTGATTGTATTTTGAAGATCTTTCGTGAACTTTTCGGTCTTTGCAGATATAGCCTTCCATACCTATGATCGGCTTTATTTCTGAACTTTTGCACTTTTTGTAAAATTCTATTGCGCCATACATCGATCCGTGGTCGGTTATGGCAATTGCATCCATTGCATTTTCTTTTACATGCTTAAGAAGCGGATCAATTTTGCAAAGTCCGTCGAGCAGTGAATACTCCGTATGTACATGAAGATGGACAAAATCTGACATCAAACTATATAAATATATTATTTATTTAACCGTTCCAACAACCCGTCTTTAATTTTTGCAAATTCACCCTGTCCTTTTAGAGCTTTTTGTACCTGACCGATGAGGAATCCCAAAACCTCGCCCTTGCCATTTTGGTAGTCCCCGATTGCCTTGGCATTTTCTCTTAAGACTTTTTCTATCGCATCTTTTGTTTCGTCGTCGGAACTAAAACTTTTTTTCATAATCTTTACAAGTTCAAGGAGGAGCATTTGCGGCTCGGGAAAGTTTTTATCGAGATTCTTGTTAACCATAACGTCTGCAATTGTCTTAATGCCGATATTGTGTTTTTTGGATAGCAACACAAGTTTTTCAAAATAATCACAACGGTCTTTACTAAGTATCAGGGTATCCGAAAATGATGGATTTAACTGGTATTTTTCTATAAAGCGTTTTCTTTTGTCCCATGGAGTTTCGACAATGTCCTTTTTAATTTCCTCTAAGAAGGTCTCGTCGAGCGAAATTTCAGAGATATCCGGCTCTGGAAAATATCGGTAGTCTTTTGCTTCTTCCTTGCTTCTTTGAAGGAATGTCGTGTTGCTTTTTTGATCATATCCTCTTGTTTCCTGATCGACCCGCTTTCCCAACGACAGGATATCTTTTTGCCTTTTTATTTCAGCGTCGATTGCATCTTTTAAAAATTTGAACGAATTGATATTTTTAAGTTCGACTTTGTAATCGGGAAGTTCAAAATCGGTTGTATCGGCTTTTACTTTCCTGAGTGAAATATTTGCCTCCAACCTCATCGAACCCTTTTCCATGTCGGCGTTTGAGATATTTAGGTATCTGGCAAGAAGCTGTATTTCTTTTAAGAAATCAACTACACTTGCGGAGTCTGAGAAATCAGGTTCTGTCACAAGCTCCATCAATGGAACTCCGCTTCTGTTAAAATCGATTAAACTTACAACACTGCCATCAATACTTTGGTGCAGAAGCTTTCCGGTATCTTCCTCCAAGTGTATCCTCCTTATTCTAAAGGTCTTTCCCGCTCTTGACTCCCAATTTCCGTCTGTACAGAAAGGCAGGTCGTATTGGCTTATCTGGTACCCTTTAGGAAGGTCCGGGTAAAAATAGTGTTTTCGGTCAAACTTCGAATTTTTGTTAATAGAGCAACCGAGCGATAGTCCGAATAGTATCGTATTTTTAATAGCCGTAAGGTTCGGGTACGGCATGGCTCCGGGTAGACCCAGACATATGGGGCATGTATTTGTATTTGGAGATATAGCAAAATGGTTGGCACTACAACGGCAAAACATCTTACTTTTTGTATTGAGTTCTATGTGGACCTCAAGCCCGATTACCGGTAAATAATTATTTTTCATACTTCATTAATTTCCAGATTATTTTTAAAAAATTTGTGAGAGTTTTTTGAGAGATAGTACATTAAGAAACATACTATGGATATAGACACCATTACAAATCTTATTCCGAATATCTCTGTGATAACACCGTAAAATATCAAAGGAATAATCGTTGATATTGTGGTGACAAACCACATATTGCCGAATATTCTTCCTTTGTAGTTGTTGGGGGTACTTTCTTGTAGAAAAGTCTGTGCAGGTATATAAACACCGGTAAAAAAGATACCCAGGAAAAATACTATCACTGCAGAGACAATTATGTTAACAGGGCTCGGAAGATAGTAAACAACGAAAGTTTCTAGAAATATCAGTATCGAAAGAAGAAGGAGTGACCTTCTTATAAGGTATTTTTTTCTCCATTTGTTTTTGAGAAATGCCGGGATATTGAAAGCCCCCAGTATCGATCCTATTCCTGCAGGTATCACAAGATAGACTCCAGAAAGAGAGGCAGGTATTTTAATAACTGTTTTTGCAATCATTGGCACACTTACAATAATTATTGAAAACATGATCTGTACAATAATGAGGATCGAGAACGTCATCAATATATTCTTTGAAGATTTTATAAATTTGTAACCGCTATAGATCGACTGAAAAAACATCTTGATAGACTCTTCTGGGGATTGTTTCTCCGTTTCTGTAAGTTTCATTTTGGGAAGAAATATTACACTAATAAAAGCGATTAAAAGAAATAGTGAACATAGAAGTAGCGAGATACTAAATCCGAAAATTTGGTTAAAAAGGCTTGCCAGTGCAAAACCTGCCACTATTGACAACTGCTGCGTTAAATATAGCATTCCGCTTGCAAACGGAAGCTCCTCTTTCCTGACAAGATATGAGACAGATGCAGTCTCGGCCGGTACGTAAAACTGGTTAATTAATGAGTAAAAAAATGTTATTCCGTAAAGCAGAAAGACATTTTCCTTAAAGAATAAGGCGTAATAAAGTATCGTAAGTGACTGCAGTAGATTGGCACCCATTAAGACAAATCTTCTGTCTAAAATGTCAACAAGAGTTGAGGCAAAAGGCCCGATTAATATTAACGGGAGTGCGTAAGAAATCCAAAGCATCGATACGGCAAATGTTGAATCGGTTTTCTCGTAAATTTTAACAAGAAGAAGGAAGTTCATCATGTTTATCGTCACCTGCGACAAAACCTGCGATGTTAAAAGATATGGAAACTTAGTTTTTTTGATTATGTTTATAACTTCACTTTTCATGGCATTACCGGTTTAGGAACTTTTGTTTTATTGAATGTTTCAAACTTTTTTCCTATGTCAAAAAGAATATTTTCGGAAAACTTCTTTCCCAGTATCTGAAATCCAAGCGGTAGCCCATCTTTGTTTACATTTGATGGTATTGCCAGCCCTGGAATGCCGGCGATATTTGCTGATACTGTATAAACATCGGATAGATACATCTGAACCGGATCATTATTTTTTTCGCCTAATTTAAATGCAGGAGTTGGCGAAACAGGTGCTATTATGGCATCGACACTTTCAAAAACACTTTCAAAATCTTGAGTGATTTTGTTTCTAACCTTCATTGCTTTCAGGTAGTATTTGTCAAAGTACCCGGCTGACAAGACATAAGTTCCGAGCATTATCCTTCTTTTGGCTTCTGAACCGAAGACTTCTCTTTTGTGTCCGTACCTGATTCCGTCAAACCTCCCCAAATTTGACGAGACTTCGCCCGGCTGGATGATGTAATAAACTGAAATTGCATATTTTGTAAGCGGAAGTGATACTTCTTTAATATTAAAGCCGTTTTCTTCAAAAGTTTTTATTACGCGTTTTACTTCATCTTTAACATCGGAACTTATCCCTTGTGTAAAATATTCCTTCGGGATACCTAGTGTTATTTTTCCATTTTTGGGGCTAATGGATTTTTCCTGTAATGTTGCGTCAAATCCGTCGACGCCTTTAGTTACATTGAATATCTTTTCCGAGTCGGAGACATTTTTGCTGAAGTGCCCGATGGAATCCAAGGAAGAGGACATTGCAATAATTCCGTATCTTGATACGGATCCATATGTAGGTTTAAGCCCTACAACCCCGCAAAAATTTGCAGGCTGTCTTATAGATCCTCCGGTATCCGTTCCGGTTGAAACAAGACAAAAATCTGATGCAACAGATGCGGCGGATCCGCTCGATGAACCACCCGGGACAAATTCCAAATTGTAGGGGTTTCTTGTCGGACCGTAGTCTGAGTTTTCTCCCGATGCACCATGCGCCCAGGCGTCACAATTTGTTTTGCCAATAATAATACAGCCAGCTTCTTTTAACTTAACAACAACCGATGCGTCATAAAGTGAAATATAGTTTTCCAGGAGTTTTGACCCGGCAGTAGTTCTTATACCTTTTGTTGAATAGAGGTCTTTTAGAGCAACTACAACGCCTAACAACGGATATTTCTTGTAAGCTTGGCTACATAGTTCTGAAACTGCTCTGTCGCACTTCTTAGCGTCATCATAAGCTATGTCTTTTGAAACGGTGATGAAGGAATTAATTTTTTTATCATGTTGTTCAATTCTTTTAAGATAGGCATCAACAAGGTCTACATACGTATATTTATTGTTTATTATTGATTCTTGGAGTTCCTTAATGCTTGACGGTATGTCCATATCGTTATCTTTAGAACTTTTTGTTCTTTAAAACCAATTCCACTTTAAATAAATTGTTCTCCTTTGAAGAAGTGTTAAAGAGAGCATCCTTAACAGCGAGAGATTCTTTTACAATATCTTCGGAATAGACATTAATTAAGTTGGTAGAGGCACCTTCTAGTTTGACATCTGAAGTATCGACTTCGGATAAATGGGATATAAATGAAACAATTTCGGGAAGCTGTTTTTGAAAAAGTTTTTCCTCTTTATTACTTAAGTTAAGATTTGCCAATTTTGAAATATGTTTAATGTCCATCATTAAATAAATATCATGTAAATGATATATCTTAAAGCACGATCTATCAACAAGGCTTTGGAGAGATTTTATCTTTTGTGGGTTAACTTGTTAGCGATAAGAAGTACAGCAAATGCAAGAACTGCAAATATTACTAAAACTATTATTCCAATTTTTCCATCCATGTATAAATTAAAAATGAAAAAGCAATTTTTGTCAACAGCAATTATTATCTAAATTCTACCCCATTTCCATTAAAACTTTTATTCTATCTTCAATCGGAGGATGAGTGTTAAAAAGTCCTGCAAACCAACCAACTGCTCCCCTGACGCCGCTTTTGAACGGATTGACAATGTAAAGATGTGCAGTTGCTTTATTGGCAGCCTCTAATGGTTCTCTGTCCGTTTCCAACTTTTTTAGCGCAGAAATCAATCCATGAGGCTGTCTTGTAATTTCAACAGACCCGGCATCAGCCATATACTCTCTTCTTCTTGAAATAGCCAGTTGAATAAGTTGGGAAATAATTGGAGATAGAAGTGCAAATATCAACCCGAAGATCATGATAATGGACCCCATTTGATTGTTATCATCATCTGAACTACCCCGTCTTCCAAACCAGCTTGCTCTTAAGAGCCAATCACCCAAAAGTGCGATTGTTCCTACCATTACAGAAACGACAGACATTAGGAGCATGTCGTAATTTTTAATATGTGTTATCTCATGGGCAAGAACACCCTCCAGTTCGGTACGGTTTAATTTTTCCAGAAGTCCTGTCGTTACACAAATTACACTGTGTTCATAATTTCGACCCGTTGCGAATGCGTTTGGAGCAGTGTCGGATATTACATAAAGCTTTGGCATTGGTAGCCCTTGTGACAGACAAAGATTTTCAACTGATGTATAAAAGTTAAAGTGTTCTTTTCTGTTTGCGGGTGATGCATTTGAAATGGAAAGGACTATTTTGTCGCTGAAATAATAGCTGATAAGCGTTGAAAGGCCGGAGAAGATTAGGGCAACACCCATATACCCAAATCCACCCGGTTGGTAACCCCAGTAAGCGCTTATGGCATTTGTAATTACATAAATAACAACGCTCGAGAAAATGAAGAACAAGCTTATAACCACAAAACTTTTTATTATGTTTTTTGACTTTACTTCGTATATATTTTTCATACAAAAACAATACAATAACTTATACTTATTGCACCTTCATTTTTCCGATAGGTAAAAGCATTATAAATCAACCTTAGGCGTTTCCATTTCAGACTCTTTTACTTCAACTTTACCCTCAGGTGTTTTAAGCCCCTGCATTTCCTCGAAACCGAATATCGACGCTATTAAATTTGACGGAAAGCTTACCCTTTTGACGTTAAAGTCAGCTGAAAGATCAATCAAAAGCCTTCTTGCGTACATTACCTTGTCGGATGTGTCTCTTAACTCATTCATTAAATTACTGACCACTTCTGCACCTTTTATTTCAGGATTACTTTCAACAACCACTTTTAAATCTGGAAGCAGTGATGATAACTTACTTCCGGCATCGGACATTTTTTGAACGTCTCCCGACTCTATAGCTCTCGAGATTGTCTTTCTTGCATCGGTTAATTTATCAAAAATACCCTTCTCGTGTTTGAGATATCCTTTGGCTGAAGATATCAGGTTGGGTATCAATTCGGCCTGCCTTTTTAATTGGTTGCCGATTTCCTGAATCGAAGCCTTAATCCTTGCCTTACTCGATACAAAAAAGTTATAAATTGAAACTACGTAAAACAGTACAACTACTAATAGCAAAACTAATAACAATATCCAGTTCATATATTTTCACCACCTTCCGCATTCATACACTGATGTAATGACATATAATAATAGACCAAATCTTCAGACAGGACAAATTTTAAAAGGGAATGCTTAATTTCAGCTTAGAAATCATATGAATAACTCTCTTTCGATGTTGTTGAGGCTTAGTGTGTTTATGATGCTGCCTTTTTCTGCCCATCCTCGTCTTGCAACATACACTGCATATTTCATATTGTCCATGTGGTCCACATGGTGCGAATCGGTTCCCATTGTCAGTTTAATACCGGCATTTATTGCTTCTTTTACAAG